>JAFYBU010000006.1 GCA_017540065.1 Alphaproteobacteria bacterium | reverse complement strand
CTTTGCGCAAAATGGGACGCCAATTAAAAAAATACAAAAACAAAATGGTTGAACATCGGGCTGATTCTTTACAAAAAGTGGCCGTTTCCGTTTTGAGTGCTCCGACAGAAGAACCCATCGGCGATGCACCCGTCATTATCGCAGAAATGCAAGAAGATATGCCGACATGTACCGTCAGTCAGGCTGTGATGCAAATGGATTTGGCGGGCTTACCGGCTTACTTGTTCCGCAATTCTGCTCATGGGGAATTGAATATGGTTTATCGCCGCAATGACGGTAATATCGGTTGGGTCGATCCCAAAAATAAAAAATAAGGAGGGAGCATGAAAATCCAAGATATTTTGTCTCAAGATTGTGTTTGGGTGGAAAAAAACGCACTTCCCAAAAAGAAGTTGTTGGAAAAAATGTCCCATTTAGCTGCCGAAAAAACAGGCCTGTCCGAAGCGGTTATCTTGGATGCTCTGGTTGAACGTGAACGTTTGGGAACAACAGGAATCGGACGGGGTGTTGCCCTGCCCCATTCCCCCGTTTCCGGGTTAAAAAAGATTTTTTGTGCTTTTGTTAAAACGGTTCCCGTGGATTTTGAAGCCACCGACAAAAAACCCGTCAAGTTTTTATTTTTGTTGCTGGTTCCCCCCAATGCTGGGGCTGATCATTTAAAAGCATTGGCCAAATTATCCCGTTTATTACGGAATGAAGATGTTTTGGCTGCTTTTGAAAAATCGGAACTCCCGAAAGAATTGTATAAAACAATTACGACAAACGATACGGATGAATAAACAAAGTGTTTTTCTTTACACGGATGGTGCTTGTTCCGGAAATCCCGGACCGGGCGGATGGGCATGTTTGTTAAAGTATAAAGAAATAACAAAAGAAATTTCCGGGGGTGCCCCGAATACAACAAACAATCAAATGGAACTTACCGCCGTTATTGAAGGATTGTCTTTATTAAAAAAGCCCTGTGATGTGGAACTTTATACCGACAGCAAATATGTGTTGGAAGGCGCCACAAAATGGTTGGACGGATGGATCCAAAAAGGTTGGAAAAAGGCAGATAAAAAACCGGTTCTTAATCGTGAATTATGGGAAAAATTACTTCCTTTGTTGGAAAAACACGCTGTCACATGGCATTGGGTAAAAGGTCATGCGGGACATCCGGAAAATGAACGTGTTGACTTTATGGCTTGTCAAGAACGCGATAATTTTTCCGCCCTTCAATAAATTTTAAAACACGATTGACTGAAACATTCGGGGCAAAAATCATACTTCCTTTTTGGTCGCGCCAAATAATCAGTTTTCTCCCTTCGCGCTGGTAAATTTTTTGCAAATTTTCCCCCAATATTGTTTTGGGATCCACAAAAACAACCCCTGGCACTTTTTTCCATTGATCACATTCTTTTAACCGGCAAACAACAGTCAACCCATCGGAATTCATTTCATTGGAATATGAAATTTGCGGCCAATACATTTTTTGTAATGTGAAAACCAGCATCAACACCGCGGGCAACAAAAAGCAGAAGTTAAGTGAAAATAATTTCTTTTTTTTCATTTCGCGTAAATATTTACCCAATTCTGATGCTTTTAGGTAAAGAAATACGAAAGGTATACCGGCTTCAATCAACATAAAAATTCCCCACGCAATATAAGTTCCCCAAGACGTTTGCGGTATTTGAAGGGACAAAGGCCATATTAAAAACAAAGCCAATGCCCAATACCATTTTTTGGGCGGAAACAAACAAACCGTTCCCAACAAAAAGACGGAAAAATAAGCATACCATTGACTGGAAATAATTCCGGCGCCAAAATAATAAAATATCATTTTCAACACGAAAAACAACGGAAAACAAAGACCTAATTTTATGATTTGCTTTTTCCAAATTTTACTGTTCTTCGGCACACCCAATCCCCACCAAATAAACAAAGGAGTCAGGAAAAACAATTCCCATCCTGCCAACCAAAGTCCTGCTGGAACAGATTCAAAAACGGAATAATGAACGGGCTCTTTGACCGTTTCAACAGGAACACGATAACTTCCTCTATCTGTTAATAAAACAAGTGTTGCTGGCAATTCCCGAATATTCTTTTTCAACCGCACAAAAACAGCATCCGATTCCAAACGTTTTTCCGAAACATCTGCTTCTTCTTTCAAAGGATATAAAAAAACAATATCCGCATTTTTAACCCCTGTAAAAAGCAACTGTGTTTCATCTTCACCCGATTCCCATGCATACCCTTTTACTCCAAAAATTTTTGCCGGTTGCGGAACATTTCTTTGTTGTTGCAAAATATATGCGCACATTGTGGTATAATTTCCCCGATCGGCAGACAATGGTAAAGACAACCGAAGCGGTAAATCCATGCAGTTATCTTCTTGGCAGACAAAGACCCCCCCTTGAACACCAAAATCAAAATCCGTCGCATCATGAACAATTTGTTCATAAACCAGCGGAATAAAAACTTCCCCCGTATAAAATTCTTCTACAGTCAAAGGGGCTTCTGACCAAAAGGATGCTTTTTCGGTCACGGGTTTCAAGATCGGTTTTTTCAAACGCCACCCGGGAAATAATTGAATTTGCATTCCACCTGTAACTGTTGAAAAATCCTTCACGCCGTCTGAACAAGAAACCAGTCGCACTTTTCCGAAAGGAACTTCCTGCCATTTGCCTAAACCCGCTTCATCTGCTTGGTACAGGGCATTCACAAAAGAATCTATCCCTGCACTTCCAGGAACAGAGGCGAACATTATACAAAAAACAAAAATAATTCTTAAAAATTTTTTTAACATTTTCTCCCCTTTTTATAAAGTATAGCAAAAAAAAACTTGATTGTCTTCAAAAAAAACGCTAAAATAGGTCTCGTGTTAACATTTTTTTTGGAGAATAGACTATTTTAAACTTGAACAAACCCTCTTCATCGGGCAAAGATGAACCAAAAGTGAATGAGCAAATTACGGCTCCTCAAGTACGTTTAATTTTACAAAATGGCGAAAATATCGGTATTGTTGTTTTGCGTGAAGCTTTGCGCAAAGCAAAAGAAGCTGATTTGGATTTAATTGAAATTTCAAACGCCGGCCCCATCCCTGTTTGCAAAATTTTGGATGCGGGAAAATATAAATATGAATTACAAAAACGTCGCCAGGAAGCCAAGAAAAAACAAAAAGTGGTGGAAGTAAAAGAAATTAAATTTACACCAAATATCGGCGATAATGATTATGCATTCAAAATGCGCAATGCCCGCAAATTTTTGACGGAAGGAAACAAAGTCAAATTTACGATTCGCTTTCGCGGCCGTGAAATGTCCTATCAAGATTTGGGCGGAGATGTATTAAAACGCGCAGAAACGGAAATAGCCGATATTGCAAAGATAGAAACCGCCCCCAAAGTAGAAGGGCGAAATATGAGCATGTTGGTTGCTCCCAAATAATCCTTAATCCTCATCATCCGTTGATGAGGATTTTTTCTTGACATTGTTTTTGTTTTATTGTCCTTTTAAGATAGAATAACTTTAAAAGGAGAAAAAAATGGCAAAAGAACAATTTATCATTGCTGACGAAGATGTTGCTATTGCATTAAACCCCGAACAAGATATCATTTCCATTGATGAAAACGGAAATTTTGTAGAAGAAGACGGTTTTGGAGGAAAAACCTATTACCAACGCGACACCAAAAATCCCAATTTGTTACACGTATATGATTCTGACGGCAAGTTAACAGGAAACGTCTCTCTTTCCGTAACACCGGAAAGAGGGGTTGCTTTACACAGCTCTTCTTTGAATACAGAAAATACCTCTGATAGGATTGTTAATCCGGATGGTTCTTATCAAGATTCATATAATGTGGGAAAAAACGGAGAAATCAAAACAATAAAAAAAGACACCGAAGGAAATACAATTACCGAATATTCACATTTGGATGATTCGGGAAATTCTCACATTGATCACGTTGTAGAAAGAAGAGCTGACGGCAGCGTCAGTTTTCAAAATTTTCCCCAAGAAGAATGTACAGATGAAGAATGGGACAAAATAGCGGCAGCGTGGAAAGATAGTGAAGATGACGGCCTTAAATTTTTAGACTTTGGTTCTTCTTTCTTTCCCTTGGATTTTTCTAAAAGAAAGCCGACTGATAATGAAGACGACGAAGAAGAAGATGACGATGAAACAGAGGATGAAGAAATAGAAGAATCAACACCAAAATCCTTATTCACGGATAAAGAAGTGGCCTTTGCATTGGATCCGAAAGAGGGAAATGTTATCGTTGACAAAGATGGCAATTTCTATAATAAATCCACCAG
>JAFYBU010000065.1 GCA_017540065.1 Alphaproteobacteria bacterium | reverse complement strand
GCTATGATTACTGATTTAGACAAACGCCGAATTATTGAATACCAAAAAGCAAAATGTCGCGAAAGAATTTCCTTTCACACAAAAAATGTGGTTTTACAGAGTATAGTTTCCCTTATGTGCTTGGTAGGTGGCACATATGCGGGACATAAAAAAAGTATATGGGTTCCTTTGGTTATTGCACCTGCCGCTGCAGAATCTGTTTCAAAATTTTCGGAACACGAATCAAAACGTCGCCGTTATAAGGAAATTTTAAAGGGATTGGAGAGGGATTAAAATGAATAAATCAGCACAAAAAAACTTCTTAAAAATTCAAAAAATACTCATCGGATTTTTAGCCCTTGCGACAGTTTTTTCTGTTTCATCTGCAGCATTTGCGACAAATACCGCTTCAAAGGCCATGAGAACAGCGGGAGCTGTTTTAAGCGGTTTGGGTTTGGGAATGACCCTGGGCGGATATTTATCAAATCCTTATAGAAAAAGAGAACGGGATTAAAAAGGGAAAATATGTCACACAAAGTTTCATTTCAAAATTATCGATTCCGTGATAAAGTCTGTATTTCTGCGTTAATGGGTTGTATTGCCCTTTGTGGTGTTTTTGCCGCTGATAGATATGTAAAAAAAGATTCAAGAGGAGCTTTGGCAGGGGCTATCGGAATGGGAATAAATACTGTTTTGGTTGCAAAATGCAGTCAAGTCGCCCGTAAAAAAGCACGTCATAGAATGTATCGCCGTCAAAGAGAACAGGATTAAATTTCCTCTAAAAAGCGAGCAAGAACTTTTTTAAGACCAGAATTATCAAAAAAGACTTCTAATCTGTCCCCTTCTTCACGAAGGACAACTCCATCCCCGAAAGTTTCGTGGTGAACACGCTTACCCACACGTTTTTTTGGTGTTTGTTTTTCAGCTGCCCAAGGCATACGAATATCGGAAAATTGGGCACCATACCCCATCCGACGATTCCCACGGCGGTCAATGTGTTCGGGGGGAAGTTCTTCCACAAAACGGCTGGGTAATGCATTTTTCCATTGACCATAGACACGCCGATTGCTGGCATACGAAATAAAAACGGACTTACGAGCGCGGGTAATTCCCACATACGCCAGACGCCGTTCTTCTTCTAATCCCGCCTCTCCCACTTCGTCAATTGCACGTTGGTGGGGAAATATTTCTTCTTCCCACGCCGGTAAAAAGACTTTGTCAAATTCCAATCCTTTGCTGGCATGTAAAGTCATAACAACTAATTGGTCACCTGTCGTTTGTTCGTCATTTTCTGTTTGTAAACTGACTTCTTCAATAAAAGCATCCAAAGAAGCGAAATCTTCCAATTTGTTCAACAATTCGTAAATGTTATCGATACGTTCGTCAGATTTCAAGGATTTTTCTGCTTGCCACATAGCGATATAACCCGACACCTGCATCAAATTTTTAGCAACCACAACCGGCCTTAAAGTTGAGGTTTGTTTTTTGGCATCCAATATCATTTCACGAAAAGCCTGCAAAGTCTTTAACGGGGCTGGTTTAATTTCAGCATAATTGATAGCTTCAAACAAACTGATATGTCGAGCATTGGCTGTTTGTTGTAATGATTCCACAACCTTATCTCCAATCCCGCGACGCGGTTTATTCACCACGCGCATAAAGGCTAAATCATCATTTTGATTTACAACAAGACGTAAATAGGCAACAACATCCCGAATTTCTTCGCGTTCGTAAAACTTAAAGCCCCCGATAATACGATAGGGAAGGTTAGCCTTTATAAGGGCGTCTTCAAATTCACGCGTCAAAAAACTGAGACGCACCAACACTGCCATTTTGGAAAGGGGTATTCCCGCGTGATTTTCGTCTTCGATTTTTTGGATAATTTCAGTGGCTTCTTCTTGGCCGTTATAATATCCTTGGACAACAACCAATTCGCCACCCATTTCATCTTGATTTGCTACGTGCAAAGTTTTTCCCAAACGACCGGTATTATTTGCAATTAAACTGGAAGCACAAGCCAAAATATGTTCGGTGGAACGATAGTTCGTTTCCAAACGAATAATTTGTGCCCCCGGAAAAACTTTTTCAAAATTTAAAAGGTTATCCACATTTGCTCCACGCCATGAATAAATTGATTGGTCGTCATCTCCCACGCAACAAATGTTATTAGAACCTTTTGCCAACAAGCGCAACAACATATATTGCGCAATATTTGTATCCTGATATTCATCCACCAAAATATATTGAAAACGATGTTGGTATTCTGCCAAAATTTCGGGGTGCGTTTGAAAAAGTAAGAGCGGTAACATTAGTAAATCACCAAAGTCCACCGCGTTCATTTCATGCAACCGTTTTTGATATAAACGATAAAAATCCAACGCCCGACCTTCGCAAAAATTACTTTTTTCTGCCTCGGTAATTGCATCAGGTGCCAATCCTTTATCTTTCCAATGTTGAATAATTTCCAATAAGTCCGCAGGAGGATATTCCTTTGTATCCACCAAACATTCTTTCATAATGTTTTTTAACAGACGTTCTTGGTCATCTGCATCCAACACAATAAAATTTTTATTCAAATTCACCAAATCACCATAGCGGCGCAAAATACGTAAACCGATTCGATGGAAAGTCCCTAGCCAAACATCACCCGCAGCAGCACCAACCATTTGTGTCAAACGTTCTTGCATTTCTTTAGCGGCTTTATTCGTAAAAGTGACGGCTAACACCTGCCAAGGATGAGCTAAACCGTTTGCCAAAATATATGCTACCCGCGTTGTTAAAACACGTGTTTTTCCCGTTCCCGCACCGGAAAGAACAAGAAGCGGTCCTTCTGTTGTTGTGACGGCTTGATATTGTTCCGGATTCAATGTTTCCAAAAAATCTATATTAAAATCCATAATTTTCAGACTACACTTTTTTGAAAAATTTTGCAAGAAAAATCCCCGCCATAGCAGGCGGGGAGTTTTCAATAAGCATCAGTTTGATACACACAGACAAGAACCCATTGATCCTGCACTTGTTTCCATAATTGTCCCATCTGAATTAATCTTCGCATCAGTAAGATAGAGGACTTGATTAGAATAAGAAGTTCCCACATATCTTAAAGATTGCAACTTACTGCGCACGGTTGCCGCACTATCACCACTTGAAATTCCTGCAGAACTTAAACTGGCGGTTGTGGAAAGGAGGTCCTCCCGGACCAGGGGGATTTTAAACGCCTTATGGAAAATTTTCCGTTAAGTTTTTTTACACCAATGTTTTGCGGCATCATAACTGCGTAGGTTACCACATGCGGCACATTCTTCAGCTGTAGAAGAAGAAACAGTATACGAAACCGAACAAGGATAACAACGACCATTATTCATAAAGCGAGGGGAATTTGTGCCCGCACATTGGCCACATTCTTCTGCTGTGGTAGAATAAGTATTCCCATCCGAACAATCAAAACAGAAATTACCAAATCGGAACTGTCCTTTAGTACAAGCCAAATAACATTTGTCCCCTATCATTTCACGTGTATCACCACATTTTGCACATTCTCCAGGCGTGGCTGTATAACTAGTCGTAGATGAACAAGAAATACAATCACTATTAAGATTTCGGAATGATCCTCCACCACAATTTGCGATTGCACATTTACTATCAATCATCGTCCGTAAATTGCCACAGCTGGCACATTCCGTTGCAGTGGCAGTAACGGAAGTTCCAGTCGAACAAGAGTAGCAACTTTGAGCACTACCACCAAAAAGTAGTCCCGGACACTTTGAAGAACACTCAGATGTTCTTAAAGGAGTATAATTTGTTGGAGAATCACAAGAATGACAGCTTTCTTGATCGTAATCCCTTACACCGTCACACTTCAATGTACAATAATTAGTTGTTCCAGCGTCATAGTTCCTTCCGGCAATAAGTTCTCGATTGCTACATTGATCAGCGCAATAGCTTCCGAATATACCATACATACGTATACTTACACCGCTACTTTCATCGCAGGAAACACATTCTCCATTTCTGTTCAACACAGAACCTGTATCACATTTTATTATGCAATATGGATCACTAAATTCCCCTATACCGACCAATTTGCGATTATCACAAACTGTTTCACAATCGGAATTTTCTGGAACCTCTATAAGGGCTTCAGGGCTTGAACAAGGAACATATCCATTGTATTTACTCATCAAACAAGCTCCTGAACACATGCAAGAAGAAGTAGAATTATCCCATATCATTCCATCTGGACATTTACAGGCGGGTTTTGCAGGAACACTTCCCCCTTCATAATTTGAATCTGTTCCAGAATATGCCGAACAATCAGCATGGCAATTCTCACCCATTCTGACTGTTCCGGAAGGACAACAGCTTCCATTACAAGAAACACACATCCCCGTTTCCATGTCCCTTTCATAGCCATTATTACACTTTGGAGCGCAAAATTCTTCACCAAATGGACTCATTACTCTTTCATGGTTGGAACACGCTGCCAAACAATTTGGAAATTCATCTAATGAAGCAAAAAAGTCCTCACAGGATTCACAACCATTACTGGTCATTACATATCCCGATGTACAACTGTTCAAAACACTCAGTTTTTCCCCATCTTCTGTTATTGTTGTTCGATTAGAACATGCCGTTTCTATATTGTTGGGAAAATCATCTATGGGTATAGACCCATTCAGATTACAACTAACACACTCCCCATATTCTTCATCTAACCAATAATTATTTGGGCATGATGTCCAACCGCAGATTTGTGGTGCATTTTCATCATCTGGATCAGGTATCATTTCGCGCCCACAAGCTTCACATTCTCTTTGTGTTGTTCCCCATATTGCCCAAAGAGAATTACACGGATAGCAGATATCTTCTCCATTTGGCCCATCCCCTTCCACAGTCATCCCTGAACCATTACAAGGACCAATTTTGTAACATTCTCGCCAATCTTCTACACAACTTTCCCCCGTTGGACAATCATTATCGGATTCGCAATAGGTGGGTTCCCAAAAAGTATATCCATTTTCGCTTGTACCACCGGAAGCGCCAGCTGATTCCAAAAAGTTACCATAAAGAAGATAAGAACAATCATCCGCAATTTCACGAATAATGCCCTGCATTTTTTGATTGTGCTGAACATACTCATTAAGCGAAATCATATTG
>JAFYBU010000064.1 GCA_017540065.1 Alphaproteobacteria bacterium | reverse complement strand
TTTTTCTTTTATTGCACTTATACAGTCCAACATCTATGGATATCCAAAAATTATTTTTCAAATAATCCCCATTTTAAAAATAAAACTTGTTTTGATTGTCGGGTGAAATTTTTTCCCCCACCAATTATAACAGCCACCATTTCTTCGGTGGCTTTTTTAATGATGGATAATTATCTGTTCTGTTCTAAACAATTTTTCAAGCCGGCTTGTTGGGAAGGTGTAGGGGGATCTGATAATTTTTCCAGTTTTGTTATTAACTGGGTGTTACCTTCTTTTTTATACAGTGTTTTTTGCTTTGTTTCCTGGGTATATTCTGTATCGATATCATATCCTATGGTAAGGGTTTTTAATTGAGATCTCATTGATAATAAAAAGTTTTTCTTTTCGTCCTCTGTTATTTCAAAAGGAGTTAAAGCACCTTTATCAGAATCATATATGAAAATGGGTAACTCTGTTTCGGTTTGCATCTTATAGTATTCTTGAGCCAACAAAATTTCAGCCTTGGGTCTTTCGGAAGATGCTTTGTTTGCAAATAAAGCAACGATAGCATCATTTTTTATGCAGATATTTACTTCATTCATGTTGGTTAGTTTTTCTTTTCTGGTTTTATCGGCCAATTCAGCTAAAGTCGTCAAGTCTGTTTTTGCTGCACGAAAATCACCATTTGCAACGTCCCCTCCGCTACAACTGTCTGAATCCGCAACATGGATAATTTCCGCTTTAGTACTGTCTATTAAAAAGCCGATACTTTTGTAAGTTGGAATTTTCTCCCCCGCAACTAACAAGGTTGAAGAAGCGGTGGTTAGACCATCGTGTAATGATAAATCAACTTCAGTTGCCCATATCGTAAAATCACGAAAAAACGGAGGTTTTTTGTTTGTATTCCTGGACAATTCGGAATTTCCCATGGCTCTGGCCAATAGTTTATCTTCTTTAAATAATTGTAATGTTATTTCTTCTGCTATCATTTTTATTTCCTTTGCTACTTCGTATCTTAAAGGAAAATTGCAGGAATTACAACAAGAATATTCATGGAGCGGGTGATGAGAATCGAACTCACGTAGTCAGCTTGGGAAGCTGCTGCACTACCATTGTGCTACACCCGCCGTTGATGATTTTATTTTAGCGAATCGATTCGAAAAAGTCAAGTCCCTTCTTAAAACGAATCGTTCTTTTGGGGGCCTTTTCCATATTCCGTCGGGCTTTTGGTATTTTTTTTCAAGTAATTGGTGTTTTTTTTGTCAGTTACAACCTTGCAAAAAAGAAAAATATTATTTGATTTTTTGTTCCTGGTACGCAAAAAAATGATGCAAAAAATCCTATAAAATGAGTGGGTTATAAAAAACATAATTTTTTATGAAAAAAGGGGTTGACTTTTTGACGGTAAAGGGGTCAATTATGGGCAGGTAAATAAAACATTATTACACAATATATAGTAGAGAAAGAAAAAGGGGATACACAAAATGTTGGAAAAAGCAGAAAAACAAGAGGTAAGTCAAATGATTGATATCGGGCCACTTTCAGAAGTTATCAAACGAGATGGTGAAAAGCGGACTTTTGATGCCGGTAAAATTGTTTCTGCAATTGCCAAAGCCGGAATGGCAACGGGTGAGTTTGGGGAAGATGAAGCAACTCTTCTGGCTGGTCAGGTAATCAAGGTCTTGAAACATCGTTTTGCCGGTGCCGTTGTTCCCACGATCGAACAAATTCAAGACGTTGTGGAACAAGTGTTGATTTCACCAACTATTACAAAACCGCTCGTTCTTACATTGTGTATCGTGAACAACGCGAACGTCAACGCCAAGATAAAAAGGTTGCCATTGACGCCATTTCTTCTATTAATGAATATTTGGATCGGTCGGATTGGCGTGTTAATGCCAACGCAAATCAAGGATATTCTTTGGGCGGATTGATTTTGAATGTATCAGGGAAAGTGGTCGCAAACTATTGGTTAAAGCATGTCTACACGCCCGAAATCGGTCAAGCCCATTTGAACGGGGATTATCATATTCATGATTTGGATATGTTGTCCGGTTATTGTGCTGGTTGGTCATTGCGGACGCTTTTGACCGAAGGGTTTAACGGTGTTGCAAATAAAACCGAATCCAAACCGCCCAAACATTTGGTCAGTGCATTTTCTCAAATGGTAAACTTTTTGGGAACATTACAAAATGAATGGGCCGGTGCTCAGGCGTTTTCATCTGCCGACACTTATTTAGCACCGTTTATTCGTATTGAAGGATTGGATTATAAATCTGTTAAACAAGCCATGCAATCCTTTATTTTCAATTTGAATGTGCCTTCACGTTGGGGAACACAAACACCCTTTACGAACTTGACATTTGACTGGACATGCCCGGCAGATTTAAAGGATCGTCATCCGATTATCGGTGGTGAAGAACAACCCTTTACCTACGGTGAATTACAAAAAGAAATGGATATGGTAAATAAAGCCTTTTTGGAAGTGATGAAAGAAGGTGATGCCAAAGGACGTCCGTTTACTTTCCCGATTCCGACCTATAATATCACATCTGATTTCCCGTGGGATTCCGAAAATATTGACTTGTTGTTTGAAATGACAGCCAAATACGGTCTTCCTTATTTTTCCAATTATGTGAATTCCGATATGAAACCGTCAGACGTGCGTTCCATGTGCTGTCGTTTGCGGCTTGATTTGACAGAATTGAAACGTCGTGGCGGCGGTCTGTTTGGATCTGCCGAACAAACAGGTTCTATCGGGGTTGTTACTATCAACTGTGCTCGGTTGGGTTACCTTTACAAAGAAAATGAAGAAGGTCTTTACAAACGTTTGGACGAATTGATGGAATTGGCTAAAAAATCATTGGAACTCAAACGTCAAACAATTACAATGCAATTGGAACGCGGACTTTATCCTTACACAAAACGGTATTTAGGGCGCTTTAATTCGCACTTTTCAACGATTGGCGTGAACGGGATTAATGAAATGATTCGTAACTTTACGAATGATAAAGATGATATTACGACCGATTTCGGACGTGAATTTGCCAAAAAGTTTTTAACCTATATTCGTGAACGTTTGATTGCGTTCCAATCGGAAACGGGTAATATGTATAATTTGGAAGCAACGCCCGCCGAAGGAACGACTTATCGTTTTGCGCGAGAAGATCAAAAACGTTTTCCGGATATTATTCAGGCGGGTACACATGATGCCCCTTATTACACCAATTCATCCCAATTACCGGTGGGCTTTACGGATGATCCGTTTAAGGCCTTGGACTATCAGGATGACTTGCAAAGCCAATATACAGGTGGTACTGTTTTGCACCTGTATATGAGTGAAAGAATTTCTTCATCCAAGGCTTGCAAGGATTTGGTCCGCAGAGTGTTGGAAAACTATCGTTTGCCTTACATTTCTGTGACACCGGTTTATTCAATTTGCCCGAAACATGGGTATATTAGTGGCGCGCATAAGTATTGCCCGCTGTGTGATCAAGAACTTATCAACAAAAAAAGAAAACAAGAGGAGGAGTAAAAAAATGACTGATAATGAAATCTTGGCATTAAACGAAGCCGAAAGAACACCTTGTGAATGTTGGACACGTGTGATGGGGTATTTCCGTCCTTACAGTCACTTTAATAAAGGAAAAAAATCCGAATTTGATGAACGTCAATGGTTCACAGAAGCCAAATGCTCTTGTGAATTGAAACAAGTGGCCTAAATTATGCAACAGGTGGCGGGCATCGTCCCTTTTACAAGCATTGATTTTCCGGGATGCTTGGCCACCGTTGTTTTTTTTCAGGGGTGTCCTTTGCGATGCCCCTTTTGTCATAATCCGGAATTGCAAATTTTTCCCGGACCCGCGGGACAATCTTGGGAAGAAGTGATGGATTTTTTGAAAGGGCGAGTGAAACGTTTGGACGGTGTTGTGTTCAGCGGGGGAGAACCTTTGATGTCCGCCGAAATTGTGGAAAAAGCCAAAGCGGTTAAGGCACACGGGTTCAAACTTGCAATTCATACTTCGGGCGTATATCCTGAACGATTGCGTGAAATGTTACCTTTCCTTGATTGGGTGGGGTTAGATATAAAAGCCCCGTGGGAAAAATATGATGAACTTTGCGGTCGTCCCGACATGGTGGGGCAGGTTCAATCATCATTAAAAATTTTGGTGGATTCCGGCATTGATTTTGAAGCACGTACCACCTGTGATCCGCGCCATTTAATACCGTCTGATACTTTGAAAATTGCCCGAGATTTGAATGAGCGCGGAGTAAAAACTTACGCTCTTCAAAAATACCGCACCTTTGACACAGATAAAAATCCCCCATCAGTTGTGGATATAGAAGCCTTTTTTGAACCTGAAAATTTATCTCCTGTTCAAAAAATTTATCCGAATTTGATTTGCCGATAATCAATTTTTTTGTCGTTCCAAAAATTCTTTTAATGCTTCGGGAATTCTGACTTGTCCCGTGTAGCGATCTATAATGGAATTTTTGTTTTCTTTAACGGCAATTTCTTTCATTTTGAAAAACTGAAAATTCTTTTTTGAAAATAAAATGGCAATATTTTGGGGGTTGGGATCGAAATATTTTCTGCCGCTGTTATTTTCATTTCCTTCAAAACCGCAATGTTCATAAAAAGGGGTAGGGTCACACAATGAGGGTGATCTTTTTTGGGCTATCAAAGAAATTCGTCCTTTGGCGCCCAATTTTCGGGCAAGATGATACATCATTTGTAATCCTGTTCGTCCGAATCCTTTTCCTTGAA
>JAFYBU010000063.1 GCA_017540065.1 Alphaproteobacteria bacterium | reverse complement strand
GCAGATGAAATCAAAGCAAAAATGGCTGGTTAAGAAAGGTAGTATAAAATGGAAAAAATCAGAATTCGTTTAAGAGCTTTTGATCATGGGTTGTTGGATCAATCAACTCGTGAGATTGTCAGTACAGCAAAACGCACAGGTGCTCAGGTCATTGGACCTATCCCCTTGCCAACGCGTATTGAAAAATTTACCGTGAATCGTGGAGTCAATATTGACAAAAAATCACGGGAACAGTTTGAAATCAGAACCCACAAGCGGGTGCTCGACATTATTGATCCAACACCGCAAACGGTTGATGCCCTGATGAAATTGGACCTCGCCGCCGGTGTAGATGTTGAGATTAAAGTGTAAAGGAAAAAGACAATGCGTACAGGTGTAATCGCAGAAAAAGTCGGTATGATGGGTCTTTTCCAGGATAACGGGGATCAATTACCTGTGACTGTTTTGAAAATTGACAGTACAGTTGTTGATACACGGACAAAGGAAAAAGACGGCTATACCGCTGTCCAAATGGGGTTCAAAGCCGCCAAAGATAAACATTTGGCAAAACCTCAGAAAGGACATTTTGCTAAATTAAAGCAAGATCCTAAGCGTGTTTTAAGGGAATTTAGAGTTTCTGAAGACTGCTTGGTGCCAGCAGGTTCTGTTATCTCTGCTAACCACTTTGTTGTGGGCCAATTGGTAGATGTGACAGGAATTTCCTTGGGTAAAGGATATGCTGGTGTTATGAAAAGACATAATTTCCATGGGGACAATGCAACCCACGGTGTTTCTAGAACTCATCGTTCAGGTGGTTCAACAGGTAACCGTGAATGGCCCGGTCGTGTGGTGAAAAACCGCCCAATGCCTGGTCAATTGGGAAATGAACAAGTGACAGTACAAAACTTGAAAGTTGTGGCAATTGATGAAGATCGCAACTTGGTAATGGTTCAAGGTGCTGTTCCTGGTTTTGATGAAGGAATTGTTTTCATTCAGGATGCTAAAAAGCGTTCTGCTCAAAAAGTGGGACCCGTTCCTGCCGGTTTGAAAGTGACAGAAGTCAAAGAAGAACCAAAAGCAGCTCCGGAAGCAGCCGAAGTGAAAACCGAAGAAGCAACTGTAAAGGAATAAGACAATGAAGTATGATGTCGTTGATTTAAATAAAAAAACAGTTGATAGCATTGATTTGAACAAAGATGTTTTTGGCGTCGAAGTGGATCCGGCAATTTTAGCCCGTACCATTCAATGGCAATTGGATTGCCGTCGTCAAGGAACTCATGCTGTTAAAGATGTTGGGGATGTTCATGGTTCAGGTAAAAAGCCCTTTAAACAAAAAGGAACCGGCCATGCTCGTCAAGGTTTGAAACGTGCCCCCGGTAAATACCATGGTGGTATTGCTTTTGGACCTGTTGTACGTTCTCACGCCTATGGGTTGACAAAGAAAGTACGTGCTTTGGCTATGCGTATGGCTTTGTCTGAAAAAGTAAAAGAAAATAAATTGTTTGTCTTGAATGAAATGGCTGTTAAAAAGCCCAGCACAAAGACTTTCAAAAAAGCTTTCGAATCTAATAAATGGGATTCTATCTTGTTTGTTGGTGGTGAAAAGTTGGATGAAAATTTTGCTTTGTCTGCCAGAAACATCGCAGATGTGGATGTTTTACCCGTTCAAGGTGCTAATGTGTATGATATTATGCGTCGGGATATCTTGGTTTTGTCCAAGGATGCCGTTGCTAAATTGGAAGGACGGTTAGCCTAATGGTTAAAAAATCCGAACAAAAACAAGTGAACGCTGCTTTGTGTGATATTATCGTGCGCCCTGTTATTACGGAAAAAGCGATGAAGTCCGCAGAAAATAATCAAGTCACTTTTGTAGTATCTTTGAATGCTACTAAGCCTCAAATTAAAAAGGCAATTGAAGGTGTCTTCGGCGTTGAAGTGAAATCTGTGAATACCTTGCGTCAAGCCGGTAAAGTTAAATCTTTCCGTGGAAAACCTGGTATTCGTTCTGATGTAAAGAAAGCCATCATTACTTTGGCCAAAGGTCAAACGATTGATGTGACAGCGGGGGTGTAAT
>JAFYBU010000062.1 GCA_017540065.1 Alphaproteobacteria bacterium | reverse complement strand
TAACAAGCCCAAAGGCATTAGTTCTGCCGGCGTTGTGGGACGCCTGAAATATTTGTTACATCCACGAAAAATTGGTCATGCAGGAACTTTGGATCCTTTAGCAACAGGTGTTCTCCCTATTGCTTTGGGAAAGGCAACACGACTTATTCCTTTTGTAATGGGTGATACAAAAACTTATGAATTTGACGTCAAATGGGGAATAGAAACTGATACGGATGATTTAGCCGGAAATGAAATCAGTAATTCAGATAAACATCCTAAAAAACAGGAAATTTTAGAAATTTTACCACAATTTCAAGTTAAAATTACACAAATTCCTTCCCCCTATTGTGCCATCAAAATTGACGGAAAAAGGGCTTATGACCTGGCTCGTCAGGGAAAACAAGTGAATATTCCTGAACGCACAATTAATGTTTTTCAGTTAGAGTTATTAAAAAATTCCAAGGATAAAGCATCTTTTGTTGCAAAGGTTAACAAAGGAACCTATATTCGCACTCTGGCACATGATATTGCACATGCCTTGGGAACGGTTGGAGTGGTGACCAAATTACACCGCATTCAAGACGGACCTTTTTGCATTGAGCAAGCTGTTTCGTTGGAAAGTGATTTGAAAATATTATCCTTAGAATGTGTCTTAGGAAAATTGCCTAAATTAGAAGTTCCCTTTAAAGTTTCCGAACGCGTCAAACATGGCCAAAGAATCAAAGACCCGATTTTAATTCAAAATCTTCCTTTATCCCAACCTATTGGCATATACTGCGAACAAAAAATTATCGCTATCGCCCATATTGAAAAGGGCGTTATTCACCCAGATTGTCTTTTAGTTTAATTACTTTTTTTCCGGCAAGGTAATGATAACACGTAAGCCTTTTTGGGGACTGTTTTCTAATTTGATTGTCCCACCGTGCGCCAAAACAGCATCCCGAACAATTGTCAGTCCTAAACCAACACCACCGGTGGCGGAATTACGAGATTTATCCAAACGGAAAAATGGTTTGAAGGCATCAGCACGTTTTTTAGGCGGAATTCCGGGACCGTCATCATCAATGATGATTTGGACTTCATCTTCACGGCGTCCGACAGAAACAACTGCTGAATGAGCATATTTTTGAGCATTAGAAAGTAAATTGGAAAATACACGTACCAATTCATGAGGACGCCCAAGAATTGCCAACGGTTCTTCAATATGCAGGCTGACAGGAAAATCAGTGGATTTAAACTTTTCAACCAATTCGGTAATAAAGGGGGTTAGTTCGATATGTTCCATTTGTTCTTTCCCTTCCCCTTTTGCAAAAGCCAAATAACCTGTCAACATATGTTCCATTTCAGAAATATCTTGATTAAGCGTTGCCGTTACATCATCTTGTTCCATCATAGACAATTGCAATTTCATTCGTGTTAAAGGTGTTCTTAAATCGTGCGACACACCGGCCAGCATTGTTGTTCTTTCGGTCAAATACCGTTCGATGCGTTCTTTCATTTCAATGAAGGCCTGTCCTGCTTGGCGTACTTCGTCTG
>JAFYBU010000061.1 GCA_017540065.1 Alphaproteobacteria bacterium | reverse complement strand
GCCCCCAATCAATCCAGGACCACCAGCTACTGCTACCGCAGACAAATCCGAAAATCGAACTCCCGCTTTTTCCATACATTCACGTATAAGTAAATCACATTTTTCCAAATGCGCACGAGCAGCAATTTCAGGAACAACGCCCCCAAAACGTCTGTGTTCATCATATTGTGACCAAACAACAGAAGCAAGGATTTTTTTATCCTCACTGACAACCGCACAAGCGGTTTCATCACAACTGGATTCAATACCTAAAACAAGTTTTGTCATGTTGTTATTATACCTTTTTTTCAAAAAAGTGTCAATTTTGTTTCTTTTTTAAGCTGATTTTTACAGCGCCACCGCGATTTTGCCACTGATGCGTACGAACATGAGAACTGATTTTGGGGTTATCTAACCAACCTTCAAATTCATTTTTGATCAGGGCTTTTCCTGTTGTCCCCCGACCTGTAATTACCGTAATTTCCTTTAATCCCAAACGCCGAGCATGCCTGATAAAATCAGAAGTTTCCTCAAAGGCTTCTTGCACTGTTTTCCCATGTAAATCCAGTATTGTTTGAGGTGTTTTCAATGCAGATCGTATCACACGCAAGCGTTTAGGTATATCCCGTTTTACCTTCTTTTTTACCGTTTTAACAGTAGCTTTTACTTCTTCCCATAAATTTTCGTCCGGTATAAAATAAACCATCTTAATCCTTTGGAAGCAGAACATAATAAGAACCAGATTGATTCATACGCCCTGCATTTTCAAAGGCCTGTTCACCATGCCCCCAAAAATAATCAGCACGAATTCCTCCTTTAATAGCTGTCCCTGTATCCTGCGCCATTACCATTTTTTGAATAGGAGTCCCATCTGGCGTTGAAGTATTCAAAAACATTATGGTATGCATGGGAATATAATTTGTATCCACCGCCACAGAACGTTCCGGCGTTAAGACAACTCCAGCTGTTCCATAAGGTGTTTCCCCTTGAATTTCACGAAAATAAATATAACGTTTATTTTTACGCATCAGGCGTTGTGCTTCAACCGGATGAGCTTGCAACCAATCACGAATAGCAGGCATAGAACGCGTAGTTCCTGTATCAACCCCTTCATCAATCAAAATCTGGCCTATTCCCGTAAAAGTGTAACCGTTATTTCCTGCATATCCCAAATGAATTACCTCACCAGAAGGAGTTGTTAAACGACCGGATCCTTGTACTTGTGCAATAAAAAGTTCAACCGGATCATCCGCCCATGCAATAACCGGAGCGTTTATTCCCATAAGTTCAATTTCTTCCCGCGGATAAGTTTTCTTATTCGGAACATAATCATAAGGGGCGCCATAAACAGGCACTTGTGCTCCATTCATACGTTCACGAGAACCTGTCAGTTCCGCCTCATAATATCCCGTTATTTTACCCACGGAAGAACCACGTGAAGTTACCAAATAGGCTTGTAATTTTTTTTCAAAGTATTGACGTAAACCTTCAGAATCATCATTTATGTGGGCATTCAAACCCTGACAAAAATGAATCATCTTTTGCGGAGCTTTTGCACAAGAATTCAATACAGAAGGTAATGCTTGTCGAAAATCATCCTTTCCCCATCCGGGTATTTGCGACCAACTGACAGGTTGAGTATGAAAAGAACGTCCTTTGTCTAAAAAGCTAGAAGAACAAGCAATCAATGTTAAAGTTGACGCCAAAAACAGGACCTTACGCCACATTTTCACCCCCCTGTTTTGTCGCAGACAATACCCAACTTTTATCCCCTTGCTGTTCAAATGTCCAAATTTCATTAACTGTCGTCACATACATAGGATCACCGGAAATTACATTTCCTTTGTCATCTCTTAAGAGATTTATCTGCTCGGTGGTAAAAGAAACCTGACGTACTTTTTCAGAATTCGTTTTCAACAATTCTACATTTTTGAAATCTACCAAAGTAAAATCCATATGATGTTTCTTTTCACGTCGATTTTCAATGGCCCCTTTGAAAACATTGAAAACTTTTGGACTGATTAACGACCTTATTTTATCTAAATTTCCAGTTGTAAAACCTTGGACAATACGGGCAAACATATCTTTGGCAATCATGATAAACGCGTCATCAGAGTTAATCGGTTGAATAATGGGTTGACCTTTATCATCCAATAAATTCAACTCTATCACCTGACCTGTTTTTTTCGAAACCAATCGAATTTTTCCCATTGATTCATCTTTGGCATGAAAGGTTTTATACAATCGCCATCCGAAATAAAACACCAACATAATTAACAAAATATTTTCAAAATTCATTTTATCCTTTACTTTTTAATCAATTTTTTGTAGAGTACCTGTTGGCTATTAGAAGCTTATTTTTAACTTTTTTCAAGGAAAATTTATAAAATGACAGAAAATAATCAAAAAACGCCTCTTTCAACCGTTCAAATCAACGCTCAATATATTAAGGATTTTTCCTTTGAAGCACCCAACATGCCTTTTTCTTTGTTGGAATTAAAAAGCGCCCCGGAAATTAACATTAACATTGATTTGAATGCAGGTAAAACACAAAATGAAAAAGTTTTTACCGTGGATTTGGCATTGCGTTTGAACGCAAAAACGAAAGAAAACGACAAAACATTATTTTTATGTGAATTGGTTTATGGCGCTTTAGTAACCTTAGACGTTCCGGAAGCATCACGTGAACCTATGTTGATGGTGGAAATTCCTCATTTAATCTTCCCGTATGCCAGAGCCGTTATTGCTAACACAATTCGTGAAGCAGGATTGCCGAGTTTACAAATCAGTCCCATTGACTTTGCAGGACTTTATCGTGCAAAATTAGCAGAAAAAGAAAAGGCGAAAGCTTGATGAAATACCTTTCCCAAAGTGAAAAAGATACCATCTTGTTTGCAAAAAAATTTGCAAAAACCTTACAAGGCGATGAAATTATCGCTTTGTGGGGAACTTTGGGAATGGGAAAAACTGTTTTTGCAAAAGCCGTTATTCAAGAATTGACCGGACGAAAAGAAGACGTTCCGAGTCCGACTTTTACCTTGTTACAAACATATGATACTCCATTGGGGGAAGTATTTCATTTTGATTTTTATCGACTTAAAAATCCGGAAGAAGCCTATGAAATTGGAATAGAAGACGCTTTTGAAAATGGAATTTCTTTGATTGAGTGGCCCGAAAAAATTGGGAAATTATTACCTAAACGGGCAATAAATATTCGTTTTGAAATGACAAAAAACGGACGTCAAATTAGTGTGGGAGAATAAAAATGATCTTATCCGAACGTGAACAAAAAATTAAAGATTTTATCAAAAAGGCTCGGCTGGGGAAAACAGAAATATCATGGTTAGCCAATGATGCTTCCGGACGCAGATATGCACGTCTTACTTGTCCCAATAAAACCTATATCTTGATGGATTCTCCCCAAAATGAAAAACCGGAAGAATTTTATAAAATTGATCAATTTTTAGCCGGTTATGGTTTTTCTGTTCCCCAAATTATTAAAGCGGATATTCCAAATGGTTTGATGATTATGGAAGATTTCGGTCCCAAAAAAATGGCCGATTGTTTGACAACACCAGAAAAAACAACCACGCTTTATAAAAAGGCATTACAAATTTTAATTGATATCAATAAAATTTCGGAAAAACCAAGTTTTGTGCCTGATTATACTCTGCCTTATTGGCGTTTTGAATCTAATTTATTGACTGATTGGTATTATCCCGCTTTAACAGGAAAACGACTTCCGGAAAAAGCATTAAAAGAATTTCAAAAAATTTGGGCAAAACTTATCAAGAAAATATTGAAAATGCCCCCTGCTCTTACCTTGTTGGATTACCACGTTGAAAACATTATGGTACGCCCAAAAGGTTTGGGGTTATTGGATTTTCAAGATGCT
The DNA here is from genome assembly GCA_017540065.1 of Alphaproteobacteria bacterium. Lineage (GTDB taxonomy): Bacteria > Pseudomonadota > Alphaproteobacteria > CAAHEQ01 > UBA3637 > UBA3637. Next base: position 12,859 of record JAFYBU010000061.1, on the reverse strand, counting down.
AGATGGGGAAATATTTTTTATGATGCTGTTTCCTTGATTGAAGACGAACGCCGTATTTTGCCTGATTTTATGCAACAAGAATTGTTGGATTTTTATTGGGACAGTTTTCCTAAAAAGGTAAGAAAAAAATATGCGTCTATGGCTGAGTTAGTCGCGGTTCAACGTCATACAAAAGTTATCGGAATTTTTGCACGCTTGGCTATTCGGGACAAAAAAGAGAAGTATTTGAAATGGATCCCGGATGCTTGGAAATTATTGGAAAAACACTTAAATCATCCTGCAATAAAATCCTATAAAAAATGGTTGGATAAATATATTCCAAAGGAAGCACGCCATCTTCCCCTTAAACCAAAACATTTTCCTTATATGACAACAGCTTTTATTTTAGCAGCCGGACGTGGAACACGGATGCGTGAATTAACAGATCATTGTCCGAAGCCTTTAATCAAAGTGGGAGAAAAGACTTTACTGGATCGTTCGTTTGATAAATTAGGATGGATTAACACCAAGGTAGTCAACACTTGTTATCAAGGACATATGATTCATGAAGCATTAAAAGAAAAAAAGGTTTTCTTTTCAGATGAAAAAGAAGCCATGGAAACAGGCGGTGGTATTCAAAAAGCTTTACCATTGATCTTACCCACCGGCGGAGATGGTTTTTTTGCTCTTAATGCTGATACTTTTTGGTTAGACAAAAAAGGTGCCCCTTTGTCAAAGCAATTATTAAAACGGATGGAATATGCTTGGAATCCGACACAGATGGATATTTTGTTGGCATTGGTAGCAAAATCACATGCTTATGGGGATGTTCCCAAAGGGGATTATTTCATTAAACACGGGAAACCCGTTCGTCGTCATCCCCCAAAGAAAAAGGCTCCATACTGCTTCATGGGGGTTCAGATTTTACATCCAGATATTTTTAAAGGCATAAAATTACACAAATACAGTCTGGTAGAACTTTATGATAAGGCAGAAAAAGAAGGGCGTTTAGGTTGTATTGTCTTTGATGGTAAATGGTTTCATGTGGGAACACCGGAAGCTGTTGCAGATGTCACTGAATACTTAAAGAAACACAAATTATGATTTATGGAACAGATTTTTCGGCAAATTTGGCGGAAGTGTTAGCAAAACACCTATTTCAAAAAGCAGAAACAGATCCTTTATTGCTGGCACAAACACGAGTAATTTTACCCACGAGACGTTCTTGTTTAGCTTTAAAAGAAGCATTTTTCAAGTTAAATAAAAACACTCTTTTGCCGCAAATGATTCCCCTTTATGAAGTGGAAACTTTAGAAGAAAGTTTGCCTTCCGCTATTTCTAAATGGGAGCGCTTATTCCTTCTTACAAAACTTTGCCAAGCAAAACCTAATTTACGAGAAATAACAAAAGCCTTTCAAGTAGCTGTTTCTTTGTCAGAATTATTAGATTTATCGTATCAATATAATGCGGATTTATCAAAAATTAACGACTTAATCCCAACTGAATCATTTGCTCAACATTGGCAGGAAACTGTCCAATTTTTGGATATTATCCAAAATACTTGGCCCAAAATTTTAAAAGAACGGAATCAAATTGATTCAGGAGACAGATTACAACGTTTGATTTATTTTTATGCAAATAAAATAACCCCTAACACCCCCACAATTATAGCAGGATTAACTGGGGATTTACCTGCTGTGGCAGAATTGATGAAAGCGATCTTGAAAAACGGAGGAGATATTTTTTTAGATGGTGTAGATAAAACTTTTTTGGAAAAATCAGATAAATGTGAAGCAACTCATCCTCAGTTTTTAATCTATAAAACTTTAAAAAAATTGGGAATTAAGATAACTGATATTCAAATAATTTCTGGAGATATTCCTCACGAAGAATTTGTAGAACAAGCCTTTAGACAGGATGTTTGGAAAAAATCAGAAATACAAGAAAAGGACATTCAGAATATTTCCTATATTCAATGCGAAGGAACAGAAATTGAAGCCTTAACAATTGCATTAAAATTACGCGAAATTTTAGAAGATACAGACAAGACCGGCTGTTTAATTACACCTGACCGAACATTGGCGCGCCGCGTGATTTGTCATATGAGACGGTGGGGAATTGAATTGGATGATTCTGCAGGTCTTCCTTTGAAACATACCCCAACAGGCAGTTTTCTCCTTCTGATAAATACTTTGGCTCAAAATTCGGATGATGCGCAAAATCAGTTGGCACTTTATAAACATCCCTTATTTTCCGATGGAAAAAATCCGGGAAGTTTTCATATAGAGGTTAAAAATGCCGAAAAAATTGCCAGAAAAAAGGATGAACGATTGAATTTGTCTCTTTCTGAAACGGGAAAAAACTTTTTTGATTTAATTCAGATACCGCAAATGACTTCCTTAAAAATTTTATTGAAAGAACATATGAAATTGGCCGAATCTTGGGCAAAAACAGATACGGAATCCGGAGAAGAACGTTTGTGGAATAATGATTTTGGAAAAGAAATTTTCCATCTGCTGAACGAGATAATTGAACATGCAGATATTTTAGGAAAAATTGATTCATCCGAATACCCAGTTTTCTTCCAAAGTTTGATTGCAAACGCTTCGGGACATAATCAATATGGAACACATCCAAATCTAAAAATTTTAGGTCCGATTGAAGGTCGTTTTCAACATGCTGATGTTTGTATTTTAGGGGGATTAAACGAACAGGTCTTTCCACCCGTAACTGATATCGGACCTTGGGTTAACCGCCCGATGCGTCAAAAGCTGGGATTACCTGATGGCGATAGTAAAATTACTATTATGGCTCATGATTTTATGCATGCATGTTGCAGTCCGAAGGTTATTCTTACACGTGCTGTAAAGGTTGGTGGAACACCCACTGTTCCCTCGCGCTTTATTGAACGTTTACAGGTTTTGGCTGCAGTAAATGGAATCAAATTAAAAACTTATCAAGCAAACTTGGCAACCCTTTTAGATAGTCCGAATCAAAAAGAAGAAATCGTGCGCCCCGCCCCTTGTCCCCCAGTTGAAGTGCGTCCCACAGAATTATCAGTCAGTAACATTGAAAATTTAAAACGTAATCCTTACGCCATTTATGCTAAATATATTTTAAAATTACGTCCTTTAAATGATTTAGGCAATCCCAATAATGCTATTATTTACGGAAATGTTGTCCATGAGGTTTTATCAAAGTATTTAAAAGAAAATCCTTATGCTGATGATAAAGAAAAATTGATAACTTCCTTCAAAAATGAAATTAAGAAGACTGTTTTAGGAAAAGCTGATCAGTTATTCTATACCAGTCAATTTGAACAAATAATTCCGTTCTTTTTAGCACAACAAAAAGAATTAGAAAAAACAAGAACAAAATCCGTAACCGAAACAGAAGGCAAAATTGTGTTTGATGAATTTAAACATCCCTTTACCCTGACAGCACGTGCGGACAGAATCGATATAGCGCCCAATCAAGGAGCAACGATTATTGATTATAAAACTGGAACGTCCCCAAAATTCAAAGAGGTGTCAAACGGCAATTCTCCACAATTATCATTAGAAGCTTTAATTCTTTCCAAAGGGGGATTTCAAGATTTATCATCACAAAAAATACTTGATCTCCAATATTGGCATTTAGGCAGACATCCGCAAATAAATTCTTTTATAAAAAGTAAAAGCGCCCCTCAAAATTTTGATGAGTTTTTAGAAAAAACAGAAACAGGAGTTAAAAACTTAGTTAAAACTTTTGAAGATCCAAAAGTGTGCTACGAAGTTTGTCCTGTGGCAAGCAACAACCCTAAATTTAATGATTATGAACATCTGTCCCGTCAACAAGAATGGGCACATGCAGATGATGAAGGAGAAGCAGATGGAAGCGAATAAAGCACAGAGTAAAGCCAGCAATCCTTACACTTCTGCTTGGGTATCTGCTTCGGCTGGATCGGGCAAGACAAAGGTTCTGTCTGACCGCGTTTTGAATCTGATGTTAATGACTGGTGAAACTGATAAGATTTTATGTTTAACTTTTACAAAAGTTGCTGCTGCTGAAATGGCAAACCGTATCACCGATCGATTGAAGAAATGGTCGGTCATGAATGAAGAAGAATTACAAAAAGAATTAGAACTTTTAACAGAAGAGATCCCAGATACAGAGATGTTGGAACGCGCCAAAGGGTTATTTGCAAAGGCATTGGAAACACCCGGCGGTCTTAAAATTATGACTATTCACAGCTTTTGTACAACCATTTTGGAACGTTTTCCGTTAGAGGCTGATGTTCCTCCGCATTTTTCTGTGGCTGAAGAATTAACCGCACAAAAATTACTGTCGGATTCTTTGGATCAAGTTTTGGAATCACCAAATGTTATAAAAGAGGTTCAATTTTTAGCACAAAAAATGAACAAGGAAAATTTGTTAGAAGTTTTACAAAACATCTTGAAAGATAGAGACCGTTTAGAGGAACTTTTGAATCGTTTTCCGGGAATAGATGCACTTATCTTTTCATTAAAGCAATACTTTCATATTGAAAAATATCATACTGAAAATGATATTATTTTAGAAAATTTTACATTAGAGAATTGGCCAAAACTTTTTGATACATATATTCTTAAAAAAGATGGGAAAATAAAGAAGAAATTTTTAACCGAACCTATTGCCCAACAGGTCTATGATACAAAAGAAAAAATTAAAGCTTTTAATTTGGTTGAAACTGACAGCGCTTTATTCAAAATTGCCTTTAATATTTTGGAAAAATATAACCAAACAAAAATAAAAAATGCTGTTTTGGATTTTGATGATTTGACAAATAAAACTTTAGAATTGTTGAAACGTTCCCAAATGGCTGCTTGGGTACTGTTCAAACTGGATGGGGGAATTGACCATATCTTGGTGGATGAAGCACAAGACACAAATCCGAAGCAATGGAAAATTATTGAAGCATTAACAGGTGATTTTTTTGCTGGCGAAGGAAAATCTGAAAAGTTACGCACTTTGTTTGCCGTGGGAGACAAAAAACAATCTATCTACAGTTTTCAAGGGGCACATCCGGATGAATTTGAAAGATGTCATGATTTTTTTGAAAATAAAATCAAATCATCACAAAATGATTTCGATACAGTCCAATTTAACTTTTCTTTTCGCTCAACAGCCCCTATTCTGGATTTAGTCAACAAGGTATTAAAAAATCCCAAAGCTGCAAAAGGCGTAATTAAAGATTATGTAAGTTCCATACACCTTTCCAAACGTTCTGATGAAGCCGGATTAGTAGAAATTTGGCCTTTAGAAAACCCAGAAAATACAGCAGAACTTCCCGATTGGAACCTGCCCATTAAAAGACAAAGTTCAACTTCTGCCCTTACACGTTGTGTTGAAAAAGTGGCCGATAAAATTTCAAATCTAATTTCAAGTAAAGAAATTCTGCCCTCTCAAAATCGACCGATTCAAGCAGGTGATTTTTTAATTTTGTTACAAAAACGTGGTAAATTGATGCCTGAACTTGTGCGTGCATTAAAGGAAAGAAATATCCCGGTAGCTGGGGTTGACAGGCTTAACCTGACAGATCACATTGCGATTAAAGATTTAATGGCATTGATACGTTTTACTTTGTTACCCGAAGATGATTTAAATTTAGCATGCCTATTAAAGAGTCCTTTGATTGGTTTAAGCGAAGAACAACTTTTCAGTGCATGCCAACGCATTAAAAATATCTCGGTATGGGAAAATGTAAAAAAAGTTTTTCCTGATGTTGCGCTTAAATTAAATTCTTGGCTGAACCTGGCAGATCAAAAACCACCTTTTGAATTTTTAGAATGTATTTTAGATGAATTTTCAGGAAGACGTTTGTTCATAACACGCCTGGGAAACGAAGTCAATGAGGCTCTGGATGCTTTCTTGGACTTAGCCTTACAGTATGAGCAAGAAAATACGCCTTCTTTACAAGGTTTTCTAGCATGGCTGAACCGCCAAGAAATCATCATTAAACGCGATATGGATCAAAGTAACTTGAATGCAGTCCGTATCATGACTGTACATGGTTCAAAGGGATTACAGGGAAACATTGTCTTTTTACCCGATACACGTTCTTATTCCGGAAATAGTAAATCTCAAAATTTAATATGGATGGATGATCTCCCCTTTTGGATTTCAAAAAAAGATGCTCCGGATTTGTTTGAAAATTATTTTGAACATGAGGAAGAATTGGCATCAGAGGAAAAGCATCGATTATTATATGTAGCATTGACACGGGCATCTGATCGACTTTATATTTGCGGTTATAACGGAAAACGTTCTGCTCCTGTTGATAATTGGTATGATTTAATAAAAGATTCTTTGGGAGAAGATGATATTACAAAAGTAATTTCCTTTACATCAAAGCAAACAAAAGATGTGAAGAAAAAAGAAAAACAAAAACTACCCAATGATTTTAATGACATACCCGAATGGGCTTTGAAGGTTCCTCCTGAAATCAAAGAAAAGCCCTTACCTTTGTCACCATCCAAAATGGGAGAAGAAGAAATACAAGAAACAAGAACACACAAAGATAAAGAATTATCATTAAAGCGGGGTTCTTTTATTCATGAAATGTTACAATATTTACCAAATATCCCAAAAGAAAAACGTAAAGAAGTTTTAGAAAGGTTGAAACCAGAAGATATTGATTTACCGGAAAATCTGTTGAGTATTTTTGAAAAACAGGAACTGAAAGAATTATTCGGGGCTGATTCCATGGCAGAAGTCCCCGTCATCGGAAAGTTAAACGAACAAAGTATTTCCGGCCAAATTGACCGCCTTATTATTAAAGAAAAAGAAGTCATTATCGTTGATTTTAAAACAAATCGTTTTGTACCCCAAACAGTTCCCGTTAATTATCAAAAACAATTAAAGGCATATAAGGACTTGCTAAAAAATATTTTTCCTGATAGAATGGTTAAAGCCTACTTGTTATGGACTGAGAATATGACTTTGGTGGAGGTATAAATGAAATATAGTTTTTTGCTAGCTTTGCTATTGTCCGGATGCGCATGGATGTCACCCGATCCGTCCGGTTTTACAGACAGACAAGTCAAAACTGAATATCTCACTTTTGCTGTTTGGGAAAAAAACGGCATTGAAGAAGGAAAACCTTTACGTATTTATTTGGAAGGGGATGGAAATCCTAATCCAAGCGATAAAATTGCCCTTTATTTTGCCGAACAAGATTCTTCATCTAATGTCATTTATATGGGACGTCCTTGTCAATGGACAAATGACAAAATTTGTAAAACAAAGCCTGAAATTTACAAAGAACAACGTTTTCATCCGGAAATTATTCGAGAAACAGAAGAAGTTATCTTACATTTGAAAAATAAGTATAAAGCTCCGTCAATTGAATTGGTGGGCTATGATGGCGGCGCAACAGTTGCACTTAATTTAGCCAGTCAAATGAACATTTCCAGAGTTATTACCATTGCGGGAATTTTGGATACAAATGCTTATGCACGCCAAAATGATGTTAAAGAAATTCCGGATGCTCAAAATCCTGCGGATAAATTGTCAATCTTGACTGAAGTCCCACAAGTTCATTACGTGGGGGGAAGAGATGAAATAACTCCCAGATATACGGCAGAACGTTTTGTTTCAAAAATGAGAAATCCAAGGTCTGCAACCGTAAAATCCGTTCCGGGAATTGGACATACTGATTGGAAAGGAGTGCAATTAGATTACTGATGATTTACCTTGTTTCCTTAGTTGTTTTTTTGTTAGATTTAGGCTCAAAATTTTGGGCAATGAAAGGTCTTGTTCCACACAATTCCTTTCCTGTTTTTCCCTGTTTCAACCTATATTTAACATTTAATCGAGGGGTCAGTTTTTCATTACTGTCAGCACAATCCGCCAAGGGAGTTTGGTTTTTAATCGGATTAACTCTTGCAATTTCTGCTTTGATTATTTACTTTATTCAAAAAGAAACTCAAACTTTATCTCGTATCGGTTTAGCCATGGTCTTAGGGGGGGCAATCGGTAACTTGATCGATCGCATTCGTTTTGGGGCTGTTGTAGATTTTTTGGATTTTTATTTGGGAACGTATCATTGGCCTGCCTTTAACATCGCAGACAGTGCCATTTGCATCGGAGCTGGATTACTTCTGTTTCAATACATGAGGAGAGAAAAAAAATGAAAAAATTATTATTTTTAACATGCTTACTTTTGTTAGTTGCCTGTGGTCATAAAAAACCACCTTTGGCTCCGACACAAAAAGTGGATGGAAAATCTATTATCGTGCCACCAGAATTTGATGTAATCCCTGAGGTAAAATCCGAAAAATAATTTCAAAATATCATTTTATGCGCTTGCACTTTCGTGGATAAAGTGCTAGGATTTTTTCGTTTTAAGGAAAGGAAAAAAAATGAGATTAAACACCCAATTAAAGCAAAAAGCAAAACAAATGAAATCTTTTAGTATGCGAAATGCATTTGAAAAAGACGCCGAACGTTTTCAAAAGTTTCATGCAACTTTCAATGACTTTTTATTGGATTATTCCAAAAATTTGATTGATGATGAAACAATGGATTTGCTGTTTAATTGGGCTGAGAAAGCAGGATTGAAAAATGCCATAAAAGCAATGTTTTCCGGTAAAAAAATCAACACGACCGAAGGGCGCGCCGTTTTGCATACGGCTTTACGAAATCAATCGAACAATCCTGTTTATGTGGATGGAAAAAATGTTATGCCTGATGTACAAGCAGTTTTGAAAAAAATGCAAGGATTTTCCGAATCCGTACGTAATGGTACATGGCGAGGAGCAACAGGAAAAGAAATCATTGATGTTGTTAATATAGGAATTGGCGGGTCAGATCTGGGGCCTTGCATGGCAACAGATGCTTTAACCGCTTACAGAACAAATAAAATCAATTTTCACTTCGTCAGCAATATAGACGGAACTGATATCGCAGAAACGTTGAAAAAATGTGATCCGGAAACAACTCTTTTTATTATTTCCAGTAAAACTTTTACCACTCAAGAAACAATGACAAATGCGACAACTGCTCGTAATTGGCTGGTAAAAAATTTAGGGGAACGAGCCGTAGAAAAACATTTTGTAGCGGTTTCCACCAATACAGAAGAAGTTCAAAAATTTGGCATCAATCCCAACAATATGTTCGTATTTTGGAATTGGGTTGGCGGACGTTATTCAATGTGGTCTGCAATCGGATTATCTTTGATGATTGGAATCGGATACAATAATTTTATGGAAATGTTGCGTGGAGCCTGGGAAATGGATGAACATTTCAAAACAACAGATTTCAAGAAGAATCTGCCTGTTATTTTAGGGTTGTTGGGTGCATGGTATGTAAACTATATGGGAGCAGAAAGCTATGCTGTATTACCTTATGATCAATACTTACACAGATTACCAGCCTATTTGCAACAGCTAGATATGGAATCTAACGGAAAAGGCGTGGATAAAAAAGGAAAAAAAGTCCCCTATTCTACCGGCCCAATTTTGTTCGGCGAACCTGGAACAAACGGACAACATTCATTTTACCAACTGATTCACCAAGGAACACATTTAATTCCCGTAGACTTTATTGCCCCTGTTTATTCATTGAATGAAACAGGAAAGCATCATGACATATTACTGGCTAATGTGATTGCGCAAGCTGAAGCTTTGATGCGTGGCAAAACACCTGATGAAGTACGTGCAGAAGGTGTTGCAGAAGAATTAGTGGCATTCAAAACATTTTCGGGAAATCGTCCCAGTAACATCATCTTGTTTGATAAGATGACACCTAAGGCTTTCGGAAGTTTGATTGCTTTATATGAACACAAAGTTTTTGTTGAAGGAGTATTGTGGAATGTTAATTCTTTTGACCAATTCGGAGTAGAATTAGGTAAACAATTGGCAAAGAAAATACTTCCTGAATTATCTGATATAAATCAATCACTTAAACATGATAATTCTACAAATGCTTTAATAGAAAAAATTCGTAAAATGAGAAAATAATTTAACCAAATTTTTCTTGTTTCAAGCACTTTTTAAAAAATCCATGAAGTAAAATCAAGGACAGGATTCCAATGGGAATATCGGACAGCGGCTGAGCAAAAATGAACCCCTTAAATCCAAAAAGGTAATTGAGTCCATAAAGCATCGGTAAGAACAATCCCAGCTGACGCAATAAAACCAAAACCAATGCTTGCCGCGGACGACCTGCTGATTGAAAAGTTATGCCTGTTAAAAAGTTGAAAGCGAACAAAGGAAGTCCCCATGCAAAGGCGTTAATCATAACAACAGCTTTTGAAATAACTTCGTCGTTGTTAATGAAAAGTCCCACCAAATTTTTTCCGAATCCAAAAAATGTACTGGCAATCACAATTCCCACAAGGACTGACATTCCCAAAGCCACAAAAAAGGCCTTTTTCAACCTGCTAAAATGTTTAGCGCCATAACTGTACCCAGCAAAAGGCTGAAATCCTTGTGCTATTCCCATTTGCAAGAATACACCAATTGCTAATAATCGTCCCATTATTCCGCTGGCTGCCATGGTATTTTCTCCATAACTGATAGCCACATTGTTTGTTAGAATGTGAGAAACACTCATGATCAAAGTATTTATAGCAACCGGTAAACCAATTTCAATGATATTTTTAATCATCTCCTTGGTTGGTTGAAAATTATTCCAATGAATGCTTAAAAGAGTCCCCGAAAACATAAAGTATAAGAGGTAATAACAAACACCGGCTAAATTACCTAAAACCGTGGCCCAAGCTGCCCCTGAAATTCCCCAATTAAAGCACATAATAAAAAGATAATCCAAAATGATATTTGATGTTGTGCCGATTAAAATCCCATACATAGCGTGCTTTGTAGCTCCTTCTGAACGAAGAAGTCCGGCCAAAACAATTTGAGGAATTTGGATAAAGCTACACGTTACCAAAATAGATAAATAAGTATACGTTCCTATCCATGTAGCTTTTGATGTTCCCAATAAATATAAAATAATATCTAAAAACGGCTGGCAAATAATGGCTAATAAAATTCCCATTAATACAGACAGATAAAAAGAGGAAGCACAAATTTGTCGTGCATATTCACGTTTTTTTGCTCCTAACATTTGAGAAATATATGCCCCGCCACCAAAAGCAAAAATATTTCCTATTGCTTGCAACATCATAGCAAACGGCAAAACTAGAGAAATAGAAGCTACCAAATTTGGATCACCTGTTTGACCGATAAAAAAAGTATCTGTTAAACCATAAATAACTTGAACCATCATCGCAAAAACAGACGGCAAGGCAAGATAAAAAATTGCCTGGCCAACAGGTGCGTTTTCTAAAAGAGCTATATTTTTTTTCATTGTACTTCTCTTCTTAAACGTTCATAATCTGCAGAAATCCGCGTTAAATCTGTTTCTTCTGGAAATGCTGATTTTAACATCTTTTCCAGCCAATAAAGGGCTTCTTCTTTATTAGGTTGAGGTAATTCATCATAATAATGAAAGAGGTAATTTTCGGCTTGCATTTCACCCCTGTTGGCCGCAAAAGTATACCATTCTATGGATTTTTTTTCATCTTTTACAGACATTTCATTTTCAAAAATACGGGCCAATTCCATAGCCGAAGGTAAATAATTTTGGGCAGCCGATAATTGGTAATAATGAATTGCTTTTTGTAAATCCTTTGGAACATCTTTTCCCGTTTCATAGATTTTTGCCAATTCATATTGGCCCAAAGGGTCACCGTATTCTGCTATTTTCGCTTGCCATAAAAGGTTCAAATCTTTATCCGGAACCGGAATTTGAGCAAAACTGTTACATCCCCAAAAGCAAATAATAAACAATAAAACTTTCAGCCCTTTTAAGACCTTTTGCGCAACCTTATTTTTAGGAAAATTCTTTACCCAACCTTTTGCGAAACGCAAGGCGGTTTCTTTATCTGTTTGGGCTAATTTATTAATTTGTTGTTCAATATTTTTGGATAACCCTTTTCTACCTAAAATAAGTGCGTTAAAATAAAGCCCCAATGCTTCTGATGTTTCGTTCAATCCTTCCAAAATTACGGCAAGAGCAACTAGCATTTCTGAATTTTGGGGATTTTCTCTGGCTAATCTTTGGTAAAAATCAATTGCTTCGTTTAGACGGTTTGCTTTCATTAACGTTCTGGCTAATCCTTGTAATGCTTCCAATGAATCATTTTTGAGATTTAAGACATGTCGATATGCCATTTCTGCCAGATTAGTATCATTAACAATTTCCGCCGTTTTTGCTAATTCTAACCATGCTTGCCATAAAAACTGATTAGAAATAGTTAATTCTTTCAATAGCTGAATTGCCTTTAATTCCTTATGTTCAGCTTTTAAGAAAAGAGCTTGGATAAATTTATCTTTTGCCACGTACTTCATATATTTTTTAGCGGTTGTATACTTTTTCTTTTCTATATAATAAAGGATTAATGCTTTTGCTATTTCCGGCGATTTTTCCAGTTCAAAAGCTTGTTTTAAGTAGTCTAACTTTTTTTTCCCTTTATTCATTTCTGCCAATCCGTAAAAACTGGTGGCTACACGGTTATGCAAAAATATCTGTTTTGCCTCTTTTAAATTTCCTTTTTTTAATTCTATCCACCCAATAGCAGCCATTGCCTTTGCATTATTGGGTTCAGTCAAATAAAGTTCTTTTGCTTTATCCATATCACCATGAGCTTGATATACCTCAGCCAAAGCCAAACGATAATTAGGATATTGCGGATATATACGTGTTACAAGTGAAAGAACATCTATGGCCTCTGTCCATATACCTTTCTTATAAGCAATTAAGCCCAACAAATAAAGAGCATCCCCATGTGTAGGCGACACCATTAATGCAGAGCGGACTTTCCGTTCTGCTGATTCAAAATCTTCGGCATTATAAT
>JAFYBU010000060.1 GCA_017540065.1 Alphaproteobacteria bacterium | reverse complement strand
ATACTGATTCATTTTTATTTGAGCAGAAGGTAAGAACATACTTAGATCCTCTACCACAACACGTGTTACTAAAACAGAAGGATTTTCGATCCAGCGATTATATTCGGAAATCAGTATTTCGGGTGAATTTTTATTTTGTGTTACAATTTGTGGACGATCCATATATTTGGGTAATTGAACCCGCATAACCCCCACAAAGGATTTATATGAACTTGAAATACTTAGACTAGGCTCACTTCTCAGAGTATAAAACTTGGACGTCTTACTGGTTCCAAAGACACAAGCAGTTAAAAGAAAACACAACATTAAAATTTTTAAAAACCGCATTTTATTCTCCTTTCTTACCCTTGATAAGTGCTTCCGGATGACGTTCCAAATAATCCGTTAAATTTTGTAAAGATTTTGCCGCATCAGACACATCTTGCAATGTTTTATTTAGGTTTGAAATTGTTTGATCACTACTACCTGCCACCTTTACCAATGTCTTATCCATATTTTGGGCACTCTTGGTCAAGGCTGGCAATAAGATTGGCAATTCTTTTCCCAAAACTTCTGTTACTTTGTTAAATTGAGCAACTGCTTCCCTAAACTGTAATTTATCCAATCCTTTAGAAAGTTCTTCTGATTTGGATAAAACTGTTGGAACCTGTAAGAAATTTTCTTCATCTTGTCCCTGAACTTCTTCAATTTCAGTGTCCGGTAACATGACCAACTCAATTCCTAATTGTCCTGTTAAAAAACTTTGTGTCGCCAATCTGGCACGCAAGCCCCGCTCAATTAAAGCATTTAATAAATTATCATCCTTTTGCCATATTTTTTCCCACATAGAAGCTTCCTCTGCATCTTCGAAGGGATACATCCGAATATAAACGGGTATTTGAAATTGCAAATCTTTTGGATCTGCCGCCAAACGAATGCGGATAACTTTACCCACCTCTACCCCTTGAAACACGACAGGGGAACCTTCTGATAGCCCTTGAATAGATTCGTGAAAATACATAACATAAACACCCTCTGTATCTGCACTTATCTTTTGCCATACAGATTGCCCGATCAATCCAAAAAATAAAGTAAAGCCGATTACCAAAAACAAACCGATAGCTTTTTTATTTGGTTCTTTTTTCATGAGATACTCCTCTGGTTAAAAATTCATAAACTTGTGCATTTGTCGGATTTTTAAGTAATTCTGTTGGTTTTCCTTTTGCGGAAATTGTTTGAATTGTTTTATCCAAAAAAATACTATTTTTACCAATTGCAAACAACGAAGGCAATTCATGTGTCACAACAATAATCGTTGTTCCTAAAGTCCTATTAATTTCCACAATTAAATCATCCAAATTTTTTGAGCTCACAGGATCCAATCCTGCAGATGGCTCATCAAAATATACTATTTCTGGATTCAACGCCAAGGCACGAGCCAGCCCTGCCCGTTTGCGCATACCTCCGCTAATTTCAGAAGGATAGTAATTCTCATAGCCTGACAAGCCTACTAAAGCCAGCTTAAAGGCAACAATCTGCTGGATCTTGTGCTGCGAATAAGAAGTATACTGTTGCAAAGGAAGCGCCACGTTCTCTCCTAAAGTCATAGAACTAAACAACGCACCACTTTGATATAAAATCCCCGAATGCTTCATTATTTCCAATTTTTCATCCGCACTAGCAGTGTCCATTTCAATT
>JAFYBU010000059.1 GCA_017540065.1 Alphaproteobacteria bacterium | reverse complement strand
TATGAAAGAGGACAAGATCCTATGGATGCCACTGAAAAAGCTAGGAAAACTTATAGAATACAAAATGGAATACCAGATTGATTACGTATAAGAAAAAAATTGATGAGAGCTGAAATAAAAAATTCCTCGTATGAGCAACAAGGGGGGATTATTAAATAATTTCACCTGTTAAGGCAGTAGCGGAGGCAGAGATAATTTTTACGGAAACAATTTCACCCAACATTTTAAGCGGTGCCCGAACAACCGTTCCTTGCATATAAGGCGTATACCCCACCAACTGGCCCTTAACTTTACCACGCTCTGTTAAAAGAACATCCAAAACCTTTCCGACCGTTGCTTCGTTAAAGGTACGTTGCTGTGATTGTAATAATTTTTGTAATTTTATCAGACGACGCGTTTTTACTTCCTCGGGAATTTGATTTTTCATTAAACTGGCCGGCGTTCCGGGACGCGCACTGAACTTAAAGGAATAAGAACTGGCGTATTTTACACGTTCCACCAAAGCAAGTGTTTGTTCAAAATCTTCTTCGGTTTCACCCGGAAAGCCCACAATAAAATCAGAAGAAATTGCTATATCAGGTCGCACTGACCGAAATGCTGCCACTATTTCTTCATACTCTGCCACTGTATATTGACGATTCATGGCACGCAAAGTTTTATCTGATCCGGCCTGAATCGGCAAATGAATATAAGGCATCAATTTAGGCGTATCGGCATGCGTGTTTATCAAATTCTGTGTAATTTTACTGGGGTAAGAAGTTGTGTAACGGATGCGTTTCAAACCTTTAATTTTCGCCACATCACGAATCAAATCCCCCAGGTCTTTACCCTCATCCCCGTGCCAACAGTTCACATTCTGCCCCAAAAGCATAATTTCCTTTGCCCCCGCCTTTACCAGCGCTTTTGCTTCGACTAAAATTTCAGATGAGGGACGAGAATATTCACACCCGCGCGTATAAGGAACAACACAATAAGAACAAAAATTATCGCAACCTTCCTGAATTGCCAAAAAGGCATTGGCCGAACTGGTTTTAGGCATAGGCAGAGAATCAAATTTAGATTCTGTCGGAAAGTCAGCCACAATAAGACGCCCCTTTTCACGGTTATATTTTGCAATCAATTCCGGTAACTGATGATAATTTTGCGGCCCGACCGCAATATCAATCAGATGAGAACGGCGCAAGATTTCACGCCCTTCTGCCTGAACCACACAACCTGCCACAACAATAAGGGCCGATTTTTTCTTTTGTTTTGCCAAACGCCCGATTTCCGAAAAAAGTTTTTCGGATGCCTTTTCCCGAATATGGCATGTGTTAAGTAAAATGATATCTGCTTTTTCCGGATCGTCCGTTTGCGAAAACCCGTGCACCATCAAAGCCTGAATCATCCGATTGGAATCATACACGTTCATTTGACAACCGAACGTTTTTACATATAGTTTTTGAGTCATAGAGGAAGAGACCTTTCCTTATTTTTTCCTTCAATGTAGTCCTGCATACGCTTTTTTAATTCTGTCATTGCTTCGGACCGCGTTGAAGCATTCTTTACCTTATTTTCAAATTCACCATATTCTTCTTCTGGCAATACTTCCTTGGCGGTTTCCAATAATTTCCGCGTTTTCCAACGAGAAGCTTCCTGCAAAGCAGCCTGTCTTTTTTCCGGCGTAATTTTATACTGGCTTAACAAAGTGGAAACCTGAGGAGAAGCAATTCGATTGGAACTGGGGTAATACCATTTGTTATCAGCACGTTCCGAGGCCAACAACAACAGTGTATAAGGATGCATAATTTCCCCGGAAAAATCATTAGAACCTTTATACGTTTTTTCCAGTTTTTTCATATACGATTTTAATTCAGCCCGTCGTTCAGGAGAGGTGTCAAAACTTTGTAGCATTTGAGATAAACGTACTTGTGCTTCGGTATTTCCGGCTTCAGCCGCCAACTGATACATATAAAGCGCGGTCAGTTCATCCTTTGATTCCCCCTTTAGACCATTCAAGTAAATATCCGCTAACTTCATCTGGGATTCATCATCATTGTATTGAGTGGCACACATATTTAGAGCCATTATTTCCAGTTCTGCAATACCTTCTTTTTCATACTTATCTGCCAACAAACACCGCGATAATGCAGGACCCGCATACAGAACGGAAAAAAGTATTGCGGATGATAAAACTAATCCTTTAATACAACATCTACCCATTGAACCCCCTCTTTTATCGGTGCATACGTTCCAAAAAAAGCTTGTTCCATTCCCGGTTGAACCGTACCTTTCGGCAAATAAATTTCCTTTTCAAAAAGAACCGTTCCTTCTGATCCATAGGCAACAGCACGGACTTTTTCGGGAAGTTCAATTGCTTCTTGCGTTGTATTTTTCAAAACGCCTTCCAGTAAGAAAGCATCCCCCGTTTCTGTTTTGCGAAAACGAACGGAACCGACGGAAAGTGCCTTTTGATCTTCATGTGTGTCAGAAAAAAGAGGCTCGGAAATAACAGGTTCTGAATCAACGGATTCCAAAGCAGCAGCAGGTTCTAACGGAGTTGTTTGGGGTTGCGGTTCTGATTCAAAAGTCAATGGAATATCAGAGGAAGTATCCGCTGCTTCTTTTGCCACTTTTACAACTTCTTTATGAACAGCTTTTTTCCGGGGATAGTTTACGGAATGAGTTTGACGTAAAGGGGGCACCGCATCTAACCATAACAAGTCACGGAACAACCAACCGAACAAACCCAAGAAAATCAAAACAACAACACAAACAAAAATCAGGAAATACGGTGGTTTGTTTTGAGAAACGGACGTTTTTACGGGACAAAATTCTTCCGGTAAAGATGTTTCTTTTTTATCCTGTTTTTCTTCCTGAATAACGATTCGCTTTGTTCGTTCCGTAATGGTCAAAACAGCATCTGTCGGAGGAACCAAATCCTCTTTCTTCGTTTCTTGTTCCAAATTTTCCGGGAAAAACTTAAAAACGTGCTGACAGGCAGAACATTGAAGTTTTTTACCCGCATTAAAACTTATTTCTGATGGAATTTTGTATTTTACAGAGCATTTTGGACACGTAATAAACATTTTTTTCTTTTCCTTTTTTGAAAAATGGTGTACATAGTATATACGATTTTAGAAAAAAGTTGCAACTATTTTTAAAAAAAGGATGAAAAATGACGTCAAATGAAGCTCTTTCGCCTGTAATTGCCGAATTTAACGGAGTATCTTTTCGATATAAAGGCAATACAGATGTATTAAAAGATATTCATTTTTCACTGGCACCCGGTTCCTTCCATTTTATGACTGGAGAAAGCGGTGCAGGAAAAACATCACTGTTAGGACTTTTGTATTTGGACCACCTGCCCACGAAAGGACGCATGCGTTTGTTCGGACAAACGGTGGATTCTTTATCCCGTTCTGCTAAAGCCATGATCCGTCGCCAAATCGGCGTTGTTTTTCAAGAT
The DNA here is from genome assembly GCA_017540065.1 of Alphaproteobacteria bacterium. Classification (GTDB taxonomy): domain Bacteria; phylum Pseudomonadota; class Alphaproteobacteria; order CAAHEQ01; family UBA3637; genus UBA3637. The sequence goes on along the minus strand of JAFYBU010000059.1, from coordinate 2,410 downwards.
TATCGCTTATTGGAACATTTAACTGCTTTTGATAATGTTGCACTTCCCTTACGTTTAATCGGCGAAAAAGAAAGTGAAATTCGTCGTCACGTATCCGAACTACTGACATGGGTAGGATTGGAAAAACAAATGAGAGCTTATCCTCAAGAATTATCGGGTGGAGAACAACAGCGCATCGCGATTGCAAGAGCAGTTATTCATAAACCTTCTTTATTATTGGCCGACGAACCGACAGGAAACGTGGATGATGCGATGGCAAAAAGATTACTCCATTTGTTTTTGGAATTAAATAAATTAGGAACAACTGTTGTCGTTGCAACCCATAATATAGAATTAGTTCGGACTTTCAAATTCCCGCAATTACACCTGAATCACGGAAAATTGGAATTATTACCACCGAATTCTTCATATGCCGAAGTTGCAACCAGACTTTTAAACAAAGGAAACAAAGATGCGTAGGAAAAATGAATTTTTATTCACAAAAGACAGTACCCGCTTTTATTTTCCGTGGATTTGTTGGCTGATGTTATTTATTGCCACATTTATTTGCGGAACAGGTATATTAATTTATAATTCTTTGGCCGATTGGCAACGCGGTGTATCAGAATCTTTGACAGTACAAATCAATACCTATGACAGTGAAGGCCGTTACAGAGAAGATCAAATTACTGCTGATATTGAAAAAGCTTTATCCATTTTACGCACAACACCGGGGGTTATCGGGGCCAGCGTTTTAACAGACGAACAAATGAGCGATTTAATGGCACCTTGGGTAGGGGCAGATGTGACCATTACCTCTTTACCAATCCCCAAATTGATTGACGTGGCTGTTGATTCAAAACATCCTCCGTTTTTAGAACAATTAAAACGAGATTTGGCAGCACATGTCCCTGAAGCGACAATGGATAGCCATCGCATTTGGTTGACAGAATTGATAAAATTATCCCAACATATTTTGAAGTTAATCTTCTTTATATTAGGGTTATTGGCCTTAACAATTGCATTTACCGTTTCTTATACGACACGAGCCACCTTAAAAATTCACGAATCTGTGATTAAATTGGTCCACATGATGGGGGCGAAAGATTTTTATATCACAAATCATTATGCATGGCATAACTTCAAATATGCATTAACAGGGGGTGTTTTGGGAACAATTTGTGCCGTTCCTATGTTGTGGATAATCATTTTGTTTTTCCAAGATGCATCTGCTTCCATTTTCCAAATGCAATTTTCAGTCTGTCAATGGATTTTATTGGCAAGCTTACCCGTTCTTATCGCATTGTTGGCTTTCATCACAACATTTAAAACTGTTCTTTCTTATTTGAGGCGTTTCTTGTAATGTTCAAATTTTTTAGACTTTTTTTGATTTATATGATTGTTTTGCTGATATCTTGCTGGGTAATCGGTTTTATCATCTTTGCATCTGTCGCAATCGCCACAAAATATCATCCCGTAGAAAAAGCAGATGCTATTGTTGTGCTGACGGGCGGAAACGATCGTATCAAAGAGGCTATTCGATTATTGCAAGAAGAAAAGGCACCGCGATTATTCATTTCCGGCGTACACGAATCCGTAACAGGATATCATTTGTTAAAAGAAATTTCTCCTCAATGGCAGGAAAAAATAGAATTAGGTTATCAGGCAAAAACAACTCATATGAACGCAATTGAAACGGCCGAATGGGTCAACAAAAATAAAATAAAATCCATTATTTTGGTAACCAGCTTTTACCACATTCCCCGCAGTTTGTTGGAAATCAGGAATTTTATCAGTGGAGTAAAGATAACTCCATATGCCGTCTTTCCGAAAAGTTTTGATGAAAATACGGATTGGATTCATACACGTTATGCGTGGCAATTATTTTTAGAATATCATAAATTTTTGATTGTATATTTTACAGAAGGAGTTGTTAAATGATAAGATCAATTTTGTTTTTAATAACCTTTTATCTTTTTACTGCAATTTTATTTACCATGATGTTGCCGGCACTTTTGCTTCCAAGAAGCGTAGAGTATGCTTTTTTATATTTTTGGACAAAGAGCGCTAAATGGTTATTATGGCTTTTCTGCCGTATAAAAGTTAATGTCAAAGGATTAGAAAATCTGCCAAAAGAAAACGGATATATTGTAGCATCAAAACATGAATCTGCCATGGAAACCGTTTTATTCCATTGTATTGTTCCTCATGTTTTTTATATTTTCAAGCACGAATTGTTATGGATTCCTTTGGCCAATTTACACGCCATCAAAACAGGCTGTATAGCCATTGACAGAGGTGCCGGCGGAAGTGCTATGCGTAAAATGTTGGAAAAAACCAAAAAGCATTTGGCAGAAGGATTAAACCTGGTCATTTTTCCGGAAGGAACACGTGTGGCACCCGATGCCCCCACAAAATGTGCCCCCGGAAT
>JAFYBU010000058.1 GCA_017540065.1 Alphaproteobacteria bacterium | reverse complement strand
TGAACTTGACAACCAAGGTTCACAAAAACACTGATTCCACTGCAAAGTTGGCCGTCTTTGATGAAGAAGCCAAAAAATGGGTTGTTCCTTTTGTTGTGGAACCTTCTGCCGGTGTGGATCGGGCCTTTTTGGCTGTGATGACAGAAGCTTACAATGAAGAAAAGTTGCCTAATGGGGAAACACGCACGGTATTGAAATTGAAAAAACATTTGGCGCCGGTCAAAGTGGCAGTCATTCCGTTAAAACGCAACAATGAACAAATCGTGGCTTTGGCACATCAAATTAAAGCTGACCTTTTAAAAACAGGGATCGGACGTGTCATGTTGGAAGATTCCGGAAATATCGGAAAAGCCTATCGTCGTCATGATGAAATCGGAACGCCGCTTTGTATTACGGTGGATTTTGAATCCATTGAACAAAGCCCTGCTACCGTTACTTTGCGTAACCGTGACACAATGGCACAAGAAAGAATTGCCGTAGCCGATTTACCCAAATATTTAAAAGAATTCTTCTTGTAAGAATCATCTTTAGAGTCAGAGGAGCAAGATGTTTTTATTCTTAATTGCCTGCATCACTTTGGTTTTGGGGTATTGTATTTACGGATTATTCGTTGAAAAAGTATGGGGAATAAGTCATGCCCCTACCCCGGCGGTCAAACATCCGGACGGAGTAGATTACATTCCTTTCCCAACTTACAAGGCTTTTTTAATTCAATTTTTAAATATCGCCGGATTAGGCCCCGTTTTTGGGGCAATTTTAGGGGCTGTTTACGGACCTGTGTGTTTGTTGTGGATTGTGTTCGGATGCATTTTTGCAGGTGCTGTACACGATTACTTATCAGGAATGCTTTCTTTGAAACATGACGGAAAATCATTGATTTATCTGATGGAAATTTATTTTGGTAAAAAAATTAAATATGTTGCTTTGTTTTTATTGGTTAGCATGTTATTGTTGGTGGGGGCTATTTTTGCCAAAAGCCCGGCACAAATGTTAGGCCAATTAACTCATTCATCCATGTGGCTGTGGTTAGCTGTGGTTTTCGGATATTATTTTGTAGCAACACTTCTTCCGATTGACAAATTGATTGGCAGATTCTATCCCATTTTTGCTCTTTGTTTATTGGGATCCAGCATATGCTTAATTATCGCCTTATTTATGCGAGATATTCCGCCTTTTTTGAATTTTCAATTAGCCAATTTACACCCGAAAGGACTCCCCCTGTTTCCTTTGTTATTTGTGACAATCGCTTGCGGTGCCATCAGCGGCTTCCACGCCACACAATCCCCCATGATTGCCAGATGCTTAAAAGACGAAAAATACGGACGTCCCGTTTTTTATGGAGCAATGATTGTTGAAGGAATCGTGGCACTGATTTGGGCAACTTTAGGAATTTGTTTTTACCCCAGCACACAGCATTTATTAAATTCTATCAATCAAGCAGATGCCGGAGGTGTCGTATCCGAAATTGCCAAAGGATTGTTAGGAAACGTCGGTGGCATCGCCACCATTGCTTCTGTGGTTATTTTGGCCATCACAACCGGCGATACCTGTTTCCGTTCTGCCCGATTGACTTTAGCTGATTTTTTGAAATTACCACAAGAAAAAATAAGATTCAGATTAGCTCTGTCTTTTGCTGTATTAGCCGGAGGAATATTCTTATCCGTTATCAATGTGTCCACAATTTGGAGATACTTCGGATGGTTTAATCAAACATTGGCTATGTTCACATTATGGTTGACAACCGTGTATTTGAAAAAAACAAAAAAATGTTTTTGGATTTCATTAGTGCCGGCTGTTTTTATGACAGCGGTTAGCAGTGCCTATATTGCCTATGATAAATTATTTTTGGGATTATCTGTTGATACGGCCCAAACAACAGGCATTGTGGTTGGATTCATTTCCTTAATCGGATTTTTGGGATTAACAAAAAATAATTGACTTAATCATAATTTTTTTTTAGATTAAAAGTGAATAATAGAAAGGAACAAAAATGACTAAAATTTCAAAAGAAGAAGAATATTTTCACAACCCGAATAATTGGGATAATGTCATGATAATAAAAGAAGGATATGCATGGCACGGATATCGTATCTGTACATACAATATGACAGAAGAAGAACAGAACATTTTGTGTGATGAATTAGATAAAAAGAAAATTGAATATGAAGAAAGAGACAGTTCATCAATTGCCACAGATACCGTTCCTAAAGGGGCCAGAAATATTCGGATTACAGATCCAGAAAGTGTCAAAAAATTACAGGAAGAATTTTTCAGTCACCCGAAAGAAAATGAAGGTTTAGACCATCCTATAAAAGAACCGATTATGGATTATTACGCCAGACAAGCGAGGGAAGAAGGCGAACGCGACAAAATAAAAGAAACATTTGTTTTTAATGATCCAACCAAATGGGATGACGTTTCTGTGATAAGCGAAAGACGCGGAGTCAGGCACAACGGACATCGTATCAACATTCAAAATATGTCCGACAAGGCAAAAGATCTTTTACTTTATGAATTAGAAAGCATCGGTTTGAAAATAGGCGAAAATGTTATAGAACGTCAAGCAACACTTGATTCTCCTCCTCTTATCAAAAAAGGAGATTTAACCCTTAGAATTGTGGAACCAAAAGCTGTCAAAATGTTAAGAAAAAAATATTTTAAATCAAGTAAAGAAACTTTTCTTCCGGTCATGGAAATATGCAGAAAAGAGCCAAATTTACAAGCAACACTTTCTAACGGAGGGGGAATATCTCCGATCGTGGCTCACGCTGCAAACATTGATAAAAGATAACTTAATTCTTTGCAATTTCGGCTAAACGTTTTATCATATTGCGAACACCGTTCAGGCGTTTGTTTATGTCGCCCCACGAACGCATAACGACCACTTTTTGGTCCGGACGAATTTTCATGGTGCCGATTTGAGATTGAATGTAATCAATAAGGCCGGCAGGGTTAGGGAACATATTTTGATGGAAGCTTACCGTTGCCCCCTTATCGCCCGCATCAATACGATCAATATGTGCTTCTTTTGCCAAAACTTTTAATTCCAAAGTTAAAAACAAATTTTCTGTTTCCACGGGATACAATCCAAAACGATCCTTTAATTCCGATCGCATGGCATCGATTTCATCCAAAGAACTTAATTCACTTAAGCGACGATAAAGATCCATACGCACGCTGAGATCCGGAATATATTTTTCGGGAATTAAAACAGGAAGCCCCACCTGAATTTGCGGAGACCAATCTTCTTCTACGGGCTTTTCACCCGCCTTTTCCTGACGCAATTGACCGACAGCTTCTTTCAACATTTTTTGATAAAGTGCAACCCCAACTTCACGAATATGTCCGGATTGTTCTTGCCCCAGTAAATTTCCTGCCCCGCGAATATCCAAATCATGGCTGGCCAACATAAAACCGGCCCCTAAACTATCCAATTTTTGCATAACTTCTAAACGTTTCCGCGCGTTATCGGAAAGTGTTCCCGTTGTGGTCAAATAAGCATAGGCCTTTTTCTTGGATCGTCCCACACGACCACGCAATTGATAAAGTGCCGCCAAACCAAACATATCAGCACGATAAACCACTATGGTATTCACATCGGGAATATCTAATCCGGATTCTACAATACTGGTCGCAAGCAAAATATCATATTTATGCGCCATAAAAGCGGAAATAATTTTTTCAAGTTCGGAAGGCGCCATTTGCCCATGTGCTTTTACAATTTTCAAATCGGGAAGCAATGCGTGCAATTTATCATAAACTTCATCCATATCCGAAATGCGTGGCACCACAACAAAACTTTGTCCGGAACGAAAATGTTCACGCAAAATCGCTTCTTTAATCACAACGGGATCAAAAGGCATTACAAAAGTTTTTACAGCTAAACGATCAACCGGCGGAGTTGCAATAATGGAAAGTTCACGGACCCCGGAAAGAGAAAGTTGAAGCGTTCTGGGAATCGGGGTTGCCGTTAATGTTAAAACATGGACACCGGATTTAAGTTCCTTCAAACGTTCTTTATGCGCCACACCAAAGTGTTGTTCTTCGTCAATAATCACCAAACCTAAATTTTTGAAATGAATGTTTTTATTAAGAAGAGCATGTGTCCCGATAACAATATCAACGCCACCTTTTTCCATGCCTTCTTTCGTGCGTTTGGTATCAGCTGAAGTTACCAATCGCGAAAGCGCCCCTATGCGGACAGGAAAACCTTGGAAACGTTTAGCAAAATTTTCGGCATGCTGACGTGCCAATAAAGTTGTCGGGGCAACCAAAGCTACTTGAGCGCCATTCATCACTGTTAAAAAAGCAGCACGCATGGCTATTTCTGTTTTTCCAAACCCGACATCCCCGCAAACCAATCGATCCATCGGTTGGCCTTTGGCAAGATCGGTTTCAATTTCTGCCATTGTTTTCAATTGATCTTCTGTTTCCACATAAGGAAAGCGTGCGCAAAATTCTTGATAATACCCATGCGGTGCAAGAAGTTTTGGCATTTTATTAACCGCACGCAACGAAGCAATACCAATCAACTTATCCGCCATCACCAGCAGATCCTTTTTGACCTTTTCTTTACGATTGTCAAAAGCAGTGCTTCCCAACCGATCCAGCGCAATTTCATTTGCTCCATAACGTGACAAAACATCCGTATTTTCAACAGGAACAAAAAGTTTTGCGTTGTCAGCATATTCTATGGCCAAACAATCATGGGGAGCACCCGATAAGGTCAAAGCTTCCAACCCGATAAAACGGCCTATACCATGTGTTTGATGAACAACCAGATCACCAGCTGAAAGTGTTGAAATATCACCAATAAAATCTTGATTCCGACGACGTTTCGGAGCAGATTGCATTCGTTCCCCGAACATATCCGTTTCCGTTAAAATCAAAAAATCATCTGTTTGAAAACCAAATTCAAAAGGAGCAACCATTAAACTGGGAGCTCGTCTTAAAGCTTCTGACCAAGAAGATGCCCATTTTAAAAGGATTCCTTTTTCCTTCAAAAGAGCCAAGATACGTTCCCCGGAACCTTCTGTAAAAACACTGACTATAGCGGGTTTTGATGAAGCAGAAATAAAGTCGGCAATCGCTTCAAAAATATCTTGTTTTTGCTGAACACGCACATCCATAAAATCATGACCGGAACGCGCCCCTTGATCAAGCGTTTTTTCTTGGTGAAAAGGGGTCAGCTGAATCGTATCAAATTGAGATAACAGATTTTCCGTTTCTTTTTCAGATAAAAACATCAACTCCGGCTTGATAGGATGATAAACTCCGTTCGGATCCAATTTTTCGGCGAGTGCTTGACAACGCGCATCATAGTATTCCTTTACTTGTTCCGCACGAGATACGATAGCTTCTTTTACAGTGGGGGCCAAAAACACACGCGTTTCATCCGGTAAATAATCTGCTAAAGTTAACATTTTTTCATAAAAAAACGGCAAAAAATGTTCCAACCCCGCCACAAATTGTCCGTTTGAAACGGCCTGGTAAAAAACATCTTCTTCCCCTGTGTGTAATAAATCACGATAACGGGTGCGAAATAAACTTTGGCTTTCTGGAGTCAGCTGAAATAAACGAACCGGACGCAAAACCAATTCTGAAACATCCCCTGTTGTCCGTTGAGTCGCCGGATTGAAAAATTTCATAGATTCCAATTCATCATCAAAAAAATCAAGTCGAACAGGATTTGAAAAACCGGCTGGATATATATCCACAATTTCTCCACGAACCGCAAATTCACCCGAAGTTGCAACAACATCCGTTCCTTGATAACCATTTTGGCTTAAAAAATGCGTAAGACGTGTCATGGAAACAGACTTACCCACCGTCAAAGTCAACGTGTTACCGGTAATTGCTTCTTTCGGCGGAATACGTTGAGTTAAGGCGGAAACGGTTGTCAAAACAATTTGATTTTTGGAAAGTGTCGGAAGTTTCGTAAGGGTATCAATTTGTTCACCTATAATATCCGCAGAAGGCGAAATACGATCATAAGGAACCGTATCCCAGTTGGGATAAGAAAAAACTTCCGCTTTCGGCGCAATTAACGTCAATACTTTTTGAGCAAAATCCATTTGATTTTCATTAGCGGCCACATACAAAAGCCCACCCCGTTTGGCTTCCCGCGCCAAAATAAAGGGTTCAAATCCGGCTGGAACTGAACTGAAAATCTTTTGTGTCATAAGAATATTTTAAGCGATTTTCGTAAAAATCGCAAGATAAAAGCTTGAAAAAAGAAAGAAAGTTTTGTAGTTTTTAAGAAAGGAGAAAAAATGAAATTCAAATTAAAAAACACGAAATTGGCAGATGAATATAAACGACCTGTTTTATTTTTTCATACCACACCAGTAGAAAAAATCGAACGTTTTTATCCGTTATCGCATTTTGGGACAAAAAGATCCGCAAAAATGCGCGGGATGCATTATGTCTATCAGGCATTGGGAATACCTGAACCTTTTATTTTGCCAGATGAACTTCCACAAAATATTCTTACACAATTTTCAAAATTAAAAAATGCCCCTAAATTATTTACTTATCCTGTATATTTATACGCAAAATCCATCTTGGAAATGCCCGATTTAACAAAGCATTCTTTGGAACAATTTCATAATTGGTTTGTCAAACAATACGTTCCCAAGTCAAAGTTTTTAACAGGAGCAGAACGATTAGAAGGAGATGTTGTGGGCGGGGCAAAAACAACCTATAAAAAAGCGTTGGCCGAATTTATCTTTGTTGATCCTTTTAAGCAAACAAAAGAAAATTTGGAAAAAGAATTGTCGGCAGATTCTTTATATTCTGTTACTGCGGAAGAATCTTCCCCTTCGGAATTTCCCGCTTTTTTAACCAGCGCAAAAGAAAATCTGGATAAAATTCCTTTCGATTTAGCCGAAAAAGTGGCTTTTCAGCGAATGATTCACTTTTTTGAAGGAGAAGGATATGACGCTTTTTCTTATAAAAATGAACATGAAGATATAAATCAAACAACTTATATCGTTTTCCGTCCGGAACAAATTTTCCAACAAAATTTATCGGAAAAAGAACATACCGTTCCCGCACTTAATTCTGCTTTGTTAGATCAAATAGAAAAACAATTTTTTGAAAAAAAGAAAATTCTTTCTCCGCAAGAAAGAATAACGCAATCGATATATTTCAAAAAACAAAAAACAAGATAATTTTTTGCTGGACTATTTTCAAAAAATGTGGCAAAATTCACCTGAAAAAGGAGGAGTTATGTTCAGTAAACCTATTTTACCAGGCCTTTCAAGTGAAAAAAAAGTTGAGGCAAAACCAATCGAAACAAAACCTATCGCACCGGTACATCCGCCCGTGAGTGCAACTGTAGAATCAGAAAAAGGAAAAATTGCTGTCCCGGGACAAACAACCGTAAAAGCAACTCCTGTTTTTTCTAATCAAGCAACAACAACCAGTGCAGATGGTATTGTACGCGGTCCAAATTTACATGAAACGCCTTTTGCTGATATTTGGTATACACCTGAAGATATAGCCTACGTACGAGATATCAGAACCCGTTTTGCTTTAACCCCCATTGAAACCCCTGATTTGCCGGAATTTAAGCAAGCATTAGAACAAGGATTTACAGGAGCATCCAGTTATGCTATTAAATTTTCAGGAGATTCTTATCGTGTCGAACGTATTATGACAAATGATGGAATCCAATATAACTGTCGTAAGATGCCATCAACCACACCAGAAATCGAACAACTGGGTTTTGAAGCACCCATTGTCAAACATTTGAGTTCGTTGGGGCGTTCCGCCGGGTTATTGTTATTTGCAGGTCCGACAGGACAAGGAAAAACAACTTCCGCATCAGCTATTATGAAACGTTTTTTGGATACAGACGGCGGATTTTTGTACACCATTGAGGACCCACCGGAAATGCCTTTAGGGGGATTATATCATGCCAAAAATGGGGGATTGGGATTGTGTAAACAAACAGCCGTTGAAAATGATCAATGGGGAGCATGTTTACGTTCTGCATTGCGTTCCAAACCTCGTTACATATTGGTCGGGGAAATTCGGACCCCGGAAACAGCCAGTATGTGTTTAGTGGCTGCAACTTCTGGACACTTGGTTTTATCAACAATTCACGCAAACGGTGTGGAAGATGCATTAAATTCCATGGTAAAATATGCAGCTTCAACAGGATTAGATGAAGGTTTGGTTTCCGACTTGTTGGCGCGCGGTATTTTAGGAGTGCTTTATCAACGTTTGGAAGGGGTCGAAACATTGAAGTTGCATTATGAATTTGCTTTTGCCAACCCCAATACAGCCATGGCGGACCAAATGAGAATGTCTATTCGTGACGGAAAAATCAACTTAGCCACCTTTATGGAAACGCAAAAAACACGTTTAGAACGCGGTATGCCTATGTTCAAGGATTAATTATTTCCTTTTGGAGCAGCAGCCGTTTCATGTGTACGACTTGATTCGTGCATCGAAGCATTTCCGCCACGACGTGTCGGATTATAACGGTTATCCAAAATTTGTCTGACTTCTTGCATCATCGGGCTTAAATAAGGGACATTCATGCTGATAACGGCCGTAATAATTTTGAAGATAATGGCAATGACTAAGGTTGCCCCAACAGTCAAACCGACACCGCGAGAAATACCAGCCACTAAATTTAACCAAATCAAGCGGGAAGTCTTATTCAAATTGGTGACATAATCACCGAAACGCATCCGTTCCAAACGATCAGCCAATTTTTCCAATTGAGTAATTTTTTCTTTTTTTGTCAGTTTTCTTTGTTGTTTCATTTTGTCTCCTTATTATTGTGGGAAAACCTGATAGTTTACCAGCGACGGTTTGCGTTGCGTATAATGACGACGTTCCATGCATTTTTGATAATCATCATAATCTACGGACCAATCCGCAGGAACATAATTCACATTAACCGGCATCGCACCGGGAAAAGGAATAAACTGGGCCCAAACACCATTTTGAGAATTGTTATCAAAACGAAGTTTTAATTCTTCCGGTCTGCCTGGCCAACCGGGCCATTCAAAAGGCCATCTGTCTGCTTCTAACATACATTCTTTATGGTCTTTGGCGAACCATGCAACTCCTGTATTCGGACGTTCCCAGTAAAAAAGCTTTTGTCCTTCACGTTCATCCCGTTGAACAAACCAACATCCGCCAAGAAAAAATAAACTGAATAGGATAATCTTTTTCATTTTTCCCCCTAGAAGTCCAAGTCCTTATAATGTTCTGCAGGTAAAACGCCTGCAATACAATCCGACAACAACGGTGCAAACGTGGGACGCGATTTCATTTTGGCATACCATGTTGCCCCTTCTTGCATGTTGCCCCAATCAAGTTCACCCAAATAATCCAAAACAGATAAATGTGCGGCTGCAGATAAATCAGCAAAAGACAAAGACCGCCCCCCCAAATAAGCACGACGTCCTGCCAACCAATCCACATATTTCAGATACTTGGTCAAATTTTCACGGCCGACTCGAATCATATAGGAACTGGGCGCTTCTTTTGTTTGAATAACCTTAACCAACCGTTCCAACAAAATCGGATAAACCGCATCTTTATAAAATGCCGTATCAAACCATTCGGTTAAACGACGAACTTCAGCCCGGCCACGCGGTGTTTCCCCCAACAGATTCGGAACCATCCTGATTTCATTGATATATTCGCAAATAGCATTGACACCGGACAAAGTATGACCATCCGGTTCCACCAAAAAAGGAACCGTTCCTAAGGGATTTTTTTCCAAAAATGCGGGGCGTCTTTCCCATGTTTTTTCTTGAATAAGACCAATAGGAATCCCCTTTTCCAAAAGGGTCAAGCGCACACGCCGACAAAACGGATCCAAAGGATAATGATATAAAATTGCCCTATCCGTCATTTTTTTCCCTCCCGGCTAACTTCAAAAGGCATGACGCCACCTTTTCTGAAGGCGATTCATTACCGTTCAATCCCAATTTTTTCAAACTGGGCAATACATCTTGATGTGAATTTTGAAACAAATTTTCCGCTGTGTCAAATATTTTTTTCACCGTGCAGTTTTCTTGCAACAATTCCGGTATAATTTCTTTGTCCTGTAACAAGTTAATCAGGTTGACATATTTTATCTTTAACACCAGCTTTGCCAAAAACGCCGTCACAGCATTCAACCGGTAAGCAATAAGGTGCGGAACCTTTGCCATAGCCAATTCCAAACTGACCGTTCCGCTGGCTGCTATCGCCACATTTGCGGCAGCAAAAGCATCATAACGTGCCCGTTCTCCCAAAACAATTGTATGCGGTATTTTCCAATCTTTCATTTGAAGCGTAATTTTATCGGCCACCGTTTGAACCGTCGGAACAACCACAAACAAATCAGGATGTGTTTCAGATACTTTTTCCGCAACTTGCATAAATACGGGCAAAAGTGTTTTAATTTCGTTTTTACGACTACCCGGCAACAAAGCTAAAACGGGTGTTTTTTCATCCAGATTATACTGCGTGCGGAATTTTTGAGCTTCCCCTTTATCTGCCCCGCCTTCTATCACAGGATGCCCCACAAAAGTAGTCGGCAAACCGTAAGGGGTAAAATATTCCGGTTCATTAGGTAATAAACAAAACAAATGATCCACCCATTTCGGTAATATTTTCGTGCGCCCTTTATTCCAGGCCCACACTTGCGGGGCCACATAATGTGCATGCGGAATATCAATCTTATTTTTTTTAATGGCTTGATGAACTCGGATAGAAAAAGAATAAGAATCTATCGTCAAAATAACGTCCGGTTGAATTTGTTTGATATCCGAAATAATTTCTTTCAAATGACGTAAAATCTTGGGAACAGACGGAATAACTTCCATAAATCCCATTACGGACAAATCCTTTATATCAAAGAGGCTGTTCAGTCCTTCTGCCTGCATGGTTTCTCCCCCCACGCCATAAAAGGCTACTTCTTCGTTTTTTTGGTGTTTCAAGGCACGCATCAAACGGGCACCCAACAGATCCCCCGATGCTTCCCCTGCCACCAAATAAACTTTGACTGTCACGCCTTAACTCCCACAATAAAGATTCCCAACTGATTAGCCAACTTTACCGTTTGTTCGGATTGACTGATTAAAACGGCACCGGCTTGGACAGCTATACCCACAAATCCGGCGTTTTTAACAGCTTGAACCGTAGCAGGACCAATCGTTGGTAAATCCATACGACGATCTTGTCCGGGTTTGGCAATTTTAACCAAAACACCACCGTTTCCTTTACGTTTCAAATCAGCCGAACGACGAATCAATTGATCGGTTCCTTCAATGCCTTCCACGGCCAAAACAAGACCTTGTTGAACGATAACAGATTGACCAACATCCGCCTTACCCAAAAGCTTTGCCACTTCCACACCGCGTTTAATATCTGTCTGATCCTTTGGCAAAGGAACTTCACGCGTATATACACCTTCCGTTGCCAACAAATGAGGCAAGATAGAATCGATACCGACAACCGTAAAACCTTCAGATTCAATTTCTTTGGCAACCCCACGCAAAAGACCATCATCCCCCAATGCTTTTTTGCGTAAATGTGCGATTGCTTTCATCCCACGTAAATCCGGGAAAAGGCCCACAAATGAAGGACGTTTGACTGCGCCGATCATCACAACTTCTTCCACACCGTTTTTCTTCAACAAACGGAAGGCCTTACCAACTGCCCCTAAACGTATCCATTCCATCGGAAGTGCTTTATCGTATTCTTTGGGGTTTGCATGACCTTTAAGCCCCAAGACAAAAAACGGACGATTCATACGTTCACATGCTTCTATTAAAGCATGCGGTAAAGCACCAGAACCGGCAATAATCCCTAATTTTTTCATGCTTTTTTCTCCGGTTGCAGAATACCGTTTCTAGACGGATTTCGACAAAATTCTACCACTTTGCTGACCAACGGATGACCAGTATATTCCGAAGCAACTTTTTCCAAACGTTCTGAAAACACACCCTCACCCATAAAGAGTTCCTTATAAGCTTTGGAAAGTTCCATCACTAATTTTTTATCCACACCGGCACGCTGTAATCCCACCAAGTTAAGTCCAGCTAAACCGTCCCGCATCACAATCCCATAAGGAATCACATCTTTATTGATACCGACCATTGCCCCAATCATTGCCCCTTCTCCGATACGCGCAAATTGGACAACACCGGACATTCCGGAAATAATGGCACGATTTTCCACTACAACGTGACCGGCTAAACTGGCATTGTTACTCATCACAATATCATCTCCCACAATACAATCATGAGCAACATGTGAACCGACCAAAAACCAGTTACGTGAACCGATAGTGGTAATTTTTTTATCCACATCGGAACCTGTATGAGCTGTAAAATGTTCACGGAAGACATTATCATCCCCGATACGCAGCTTCAAGTCTGTAG
>JAFYBU010000057.1 GCA_017540065.1 Alphaproteobacteria bacterium | reverse complement strand
CCCCCGAAGGGGCGCCTGTTTTGGCTGCGGCAGATGGAAAAGTTGTTCTGACACATCCTGATATGTTCTATACGGGAGGAACTGTTTTAATTGATCACGGTTACGGTATTTATACAAATTATTGTCATCTGTCACGTATAGATGTGAAAGAAGGGCAATCAGTCAAAGCCGGTGAGCCGATCGCTGCCGTCGGATCAACAGGACGTGCTACAGGACCACATCTTCACTTTGGCCTTTCATGGTATGGTGTGCGTTTGAATCCTGAAGATTTATTCTAATAGTAAGAATTTTCTTTTTCCTGTTTGATTTTTTCTAATTCTTCTTTTGTTTTTTCTTCTTTGTTTCTGATTACCAATGCCGTGAATATAGAGGCACCAAAACCAACGCTCCCCGCTTTAGCAACCATAGGAACGGCTTTCTTTTGGTTTAAGCAAGAAGCTGTATAAAAAAACGGAATAACACAAGCGTAACAAAAAAGGCGGTTAACTAATTCAAATTTCCTAAGCCTGTTCAACGTTTTTATTTTTTGTTTATAAGCAGACATATTCATCCTTTTACTTTTTTTTATAAAAAAACCACCTGTTGGGTGGTTTTATGGTGCGCTCGGCGGGATTCGAACTCACAGCCTTCTGATCCGTAGTCAGATGCTCTATCCAGTTGAGCTACGAGCGCGTCAGTGACCCTAATTATACCAATCTTTTTTTCAAAATGCAAGTCTTTTTTCTAAAAAATATAAAAAAGTTTCTATTTTTTGCTTGACAAATTCTTCAAAATCGGGTATAAATACGCCTCAGAGTTTTATTTAAAGGAAAAGGATAACAAATGTTTGCGATTATTAAAACAGGCGGAAAACAATTCAAAGTCCAAAAAGATGATGTCTTGGCCGTTGATAAATTAGAAGGTAAAGCAGGCGACAAAGTCGCCATCAAGGAAGTTTTGATGGTGGATGGTAAAGTCGGAACACCAATCGTTAAGGGTGCTTCTGTGGATGCTGAAATTATTCGTCAAGTTCGTGATGAAAAGGTTTTGGTTTTTAAGAAGAAACGTCGCCACGGCTATAAACGTAAAAATGGTCATCGTCAACAATTGACCTTGATTAAGATTGTAGATATTAAAGCTTAAGGAGAATTTGAAATGGCTCATAAAAAAGCGGGCGGTTCCGTTAAAAACTCACAAGATTCTGCCGGTCGTCGGTTAGGTCTTAAAAAATCAGGTGGTCAATCTGTCGTTGCCGGAAATATCATTATTCGTCAACGCGGGACACAATATTATCCCGGTGAAAACGTCGGAATGGGAACGGATCACACCATTTATGCAACTGCTGATGGGATTGTTGAATTCAAGCATTCCATTAAAAATCGTACCTATGTTTCAGTTGTAACAAAATAGGTTTTTCAATGAAGTATTCTGATTTATGTAGGCCTGTTCTTCCTGAATTAAAAGGGATTGGTGATGAACCGAATGAAATTGTTGCAAGAAAATCAAGAGTTTGTTTCGTTTCAAGACATCAAAAATATAAGAGAAGTCAACAGGACGAACATGATAGATTTATGCCAATGTGGTTTAACGGGATAAATATGCCAACAAATATAAAAGATTAAATTTGAATGAAGCCCGTCTTTCCAGACGGGCTTTTTTATTCTTGAAATTTTGATTATCTTCTGTTATAATAAAGGCGCTGCGGGCGTGGTGGAATGGTAGACACGTTGGTCTTAGAAGCCAATGCCAAAAGCGTGGGGGTTCAAGTCCCTCCGCCCGCACCAGATTTATCTTTCCCGAACGACTACAACTTTATAATTTCCTCCTCGTTTATAGTACAAAGCCGCAGCTCTGTGTTGCCCGTCAATGATAGTGTTATTTTTACGAACGGTGATCACACATTTTGATGGATCATACTTTTCGGCAAGGGAAACGACTAAGTTTTCCATCCTTTTTCGAAGTTGTTTTTGAGATTCGGGAATATAAACTCCCGCCTCATTGTAAGTCCAATCGCAATCACCACTTCTATCTGATTCAAGCCATTTATAAACTTTTGTTTCAGGAATACTGCATGTTCTTCTGTGACTGCATGGGACTTTTAAGTCTTTCAAAGAAACTTCAACAACCTCTACATCCCCAGATAAATGATGATAGGCTTCTTTCGGAAGTGTGATATTAAAGTTTGTTTTTAAAGCTTCTTTTAATTGGTCATAATGCAGCATTAAAAAGATTTCACGCAACATTCTAAGATATCTGTAAAAAACAATCTTTTTACCGAATAAATACAGTTCAAACCGATCTTTTTTCTTTTCTAATTTTATGGAAGACATTTTTTAATCCTTATTTCTAAAATTACCCCTATAATTTTCATTGTATCAAAAGTTTTACTCAAAAGCAAAGAAAAAAAATACTCCCGGATTTCCCGGGGGTATTTTATTTATTATACTGAATTAAATTCAGAGTCTTATTTGTTTTACAACAATTTGCCCATGGCAACGGCTGTATCTAACATACGATTGGAAAAGCCCCATTCATTGTCATACCAGCTCATTACGCGCAATTGCGTGCCACCCATAACTTTGGTGCCGTTGGCATCAAAGGTAGAAGAATGAGGATCGTGTGTGAAGTCAATGCTGACTAATTTTTCAGTATTGAAGCCCAATACACCTTTCAATTCACCTTCAGCAGCAGCTTTCAATGCAGCATTTACTCCGTCCACAGTTACTTCTTTTTCCATGATGAAGTTAGCATCTACCAAAGAAACATCTGGTGTTGGGACGCGGATGGATACACCGTCCAATTTACCGGCTAATTCAGGAATTACCAAACCGATAGCCTTTGCAGCACCTGTCTTTGTGGGAATCATGCTCATAGCGGCAGCGCGAGCACGATACAAATCTTTATGTAATTGGTCCAAAATCTTTTGGTCATTGGTATAGCTGTGAATGGTTGTCATAAAGCCTTGCTTAATACCAAAAGCTTTTTGTAATACATAGACCACAGGGGCCAAGCAGTTTGTTGTGCAAGAAGCGTTGGAAACAACCAAATCTTCTTTTGTTAATGTATTTTGATTTACACCATACACGATTGTCTTATCGGCGCCTTCACTTGGGGCAGACACCAATACACGTTTAGCACCGGCTTCCAAATGGACTTTGGCTTTTTCTTTGGCTGTAAAAATACCGGTACATTCAAATACGATATCAATACCCATTTCTTTCCAAGGTAATTGTGTCGGATCACGTTGAGCAATCACGCGTGTTTTCTTATCTCCGGCCAATAAGTATTCACCTTCGGCACGAATATCCATGTCCAATTTTTTGTGGACTGAATCATATTTTAACAAATAGGCGTTTGCGGCAGCATCACCCAAATCATTGATGGCAACGATGTCCAAATCTGTACGACCGGATTCCAACCAAGCACGATACACCAAACGACCAATACGGCCAAAGCCATTGATGGCTACTTTTAATGTCATATTTTTTCCTTTCTTTTTGTGTTGACACTATTAAATGATGTGCAATATATAAGCATATTTTGAATAAAAAAGCAACATCTTTTTGACAGATTTTAAAACTGTGGTATAATTATAAGTGTGAAGTGAAAGGAGGGCCTTATGGATGAAAACGTCAGACCTGAAATGGATCGAACAGAACAAGAAAAAGCAAAATTTATTAAACGCCGTCAAATAGAAGAACAACGTGCAGCTTATTACGAAAAACGGGCGCGAGAAATTGAAGAAGAAAATCGTATCAGAGAAAAAGAAGAACTTATACAAGAAGAACTGTCGGTGATGCGTAAAAAGCATGAACAGGAAATTGAAGATGAAAAATCTCGTACTGAGGATGCTTCTAAAAAATCGCAGGAAGCCAAACAACGAATGATGAATGCGTCACGACAAAAAAGAAGAACCTTTCCTAAACCACGGATACCGGGGCAGACAGCGTCCGCACATCAGGGAATTGCTTCAAAGATGCAATTGCTTGAATTGTATATGGTTGCTACAATGATGACGTTAATGCAAAGAAATGCCATGACAGGGCAAAATCAACGAAACAAAACGTCTCCTGCGATGGCTTCAATGCAAAGAAATGCTTCGCAACGAGCTGCCTAAAAAAGTCCTTGACAATTTTTTCTTTGGGTTTTAAACTTTTCCTGGAAAAGGAGAAGGGGTATGATTGCGTCATTACGTGAACAATTGCAAACTTTGTTGGGGGTATCCGGCCTTTCTTGGGCCAGTTTTTTAAGCCAGGTTTTTATTATTGTCTTCTTTATGTGGTTAGGATATAAAAAGTTGATACAGGATTCCCCAGCTGAAAAAGCAGTAAAAGGGATTTCATTTTTTTTACTTATTATTTGGCTTGTCAGTGAGCTTTTTTCTTTATTTCATCTGCGTATTCTTAGCAGTATGTTAAGAAGTTTTATTTTGTTTCTGTTGCTTTCTTTGGTTGTTATCTTTCAACCGGAACTTCGGCGTTTAATGGCACGTTTTGGAAATAATCTTTCTTGGGATACCTGGTCCCATAAAAAACGTAAAAAAGAAGGTCGGGATTTGGTAAATTTGTTAATGCAGGCAATTTCATATTGGCGTTCGCATAAAACTGGAGCCTTGATTGTTTTTGAAAACCAAGAACCTCTGGGGATGGTGTTAACCGGTGGTGTACAGTTGGATGCGGTTTTGTCAGCGGAACTTTTAATCAACATCTTTTTTGTGAATACGCCTCTGCACGATGGTGCGGTCCTGATTCGTGGAAAAAGAGTGGTGTCCGCAGGTGTTATTTTACCTCTTTCAACAACGCCTGATCTAAGTTGGAAATATGGTACACGACACAGAGCTGCTATTGGACTTTCCGAAAATACAGATGCTTTTTGTGTTGTTGTTTCGGAAGAAAATGGGGATATTTCTTTTGTGAAAAACGGTAAGGTCACTACCGTTTCTGATATGGAAGAGTTAAATAAAAAATTAAATTCATTTTTGATGCCTCTTGTATATCAAGAATATCCTAAAACTTTTAAAGAAAAAATACAGGATTTCAAAAAGAGATTGACAACTTGAAAGAAGTTGTTTACAATCACAATGAGGGGTCTTTATGGAACTACATGAATACTATGTAAAGAAAATTTTCAAGGATGCGGGATTGCCGGTCCTTCCTGGGGGTGTTGCTTATACATCTCAAGAGGCTATGGCGGTTGCATCGAAAATGAAACAAGGACCTTTTTGGGTAAAACCTCAAATTTTATTGGGATATTCACCGGAAAAAAAAGATGATATTTTGTTAAAAAAGATACTGGCAGAAACCCCAAAAGATGTTTTTAATATGGCAGAAAAAATTTTGGGGACCGCTTTAAGGGGATACCCCGCTGATGTTTCTTCGACAATCCAACGTGTTTATGTGGAACAGGCGGTTCAACAAAAATCTTTGTGCCGTTTTGTTTTTAGGGTTGATTTTGATTCTCAAACTTATACATTGACCATTGTTTCCGATAAATCTTCAAGGACCTTTTATTTGGATGATTTGAAATTGACAAGTAATATAAAAAAAGAGATTATCAAAACTTTGAAAATCAGTAATTACCATATCAAACGGGCATTGGAAAGTATTTTGGATAAAGCTTATCATCTTTTTACATATTATGGTGCTGTTGCCGTGGAATTGAATCCAATTGTCCAAAATGATAAAACTTTAGTGGTGGTTGACGGGCGTTTAGTTTTCGATCCGGCATCTTTATTTCGTTTTCCGGAAATTACCAAATATCAGGAAGTAAAATTGGGTCATGAACGTGAAGCTCTGGCAAAAAAGAATTCTTTTCGTTATACAAAAATGGGTGGAAACATTGCTTGCTTGGTAAACGGAATTGGCCTTGGTTGGGCGACTATTGATTTAATTCATCAAAAAGGTGGGGCGGTTGCTTGTTTGTTGGATGTCGGAACGGAACCGACGGTAAACGCCATTACAAAAGCGGTAAAATTAGCTTTATCCGAACCGAATGTGGATGGAATCTTGGTGAATATTTTTGGCGGTTTGACCAGTTGTAAAGTTATTGCGGAAGGTTTGATGGCTGCTTCTCCTGAAATTTCAACGGGAATTCCGATTGTTGTCCGTATGGTGGGATTGGATTCTGAAGAAGGGGCGTATGCTTTATCGCATTCTTTTTCGCCATTTCTTGTTATGAATAAAATGTCAGATTCTGTTTCTGAAATTGTGAAGCAGGTGAAAGGAAGTCGATAATGTTTTTCTTCCCTGATCAGAAAACACCGGTTCTTTTTCAAGGAATTACCACAATTATGGGGAGCTATCAAACAGAACAAGCTCTAAAAAACGGAACAAATTTGGTGGCCGGTGTCAGTCATGAAATGACGGGAAAGTTGGGCACGATTCCTGTTTATCCAACTGTGGAAAAGGCTGTTCGTGCAAAACATCCGCAGGTAAGTGTTGTCTTTTCAACCTCTCAAAATGCCTTAAATGATGTTTTGGAAGCTGTTAAATCCAAAATACCGCTTATTATTTGTACGACAGAACATGTTCCCATGCATGATGCCTTAAAAATGAAATTAGCAGCTCAAAGGGCAAAAGTAACTTTATTAGGGCCTTCTTCTGCCGGTATTTTGAATGTGGAAAAGGCGATTATGGGAACGATTCCTGTTCGACTTTTTAAGGGCGGAAATGTTGCAATTATCGGACGTTCTGCTTCTTTGATGTTTGAGGCGGCCAGTCAACTGATTTCGTTGGGCTTGGGTATTTCTAAATGTGTTTCATTGGGGGCAGACCACTTAATCGGAACCTCTTTTGTTCCTGTTATGGAAGCATTATATGCGGATAAATCAACTAAAGCCGTTTTAATTGTCGGTCAGGTTCATGGTACTTTGGAACAGGAATTGGCTGATTTTTATAAGAAAAAACATCCTAAAAAGCTGTTTGTATATATCCCCGGAAAAAAATTGGCGCGTTCGGATAAAACTCCGTTATTGGGGATGCAATCTGTTTTATTCTCGGA
This sequence comes from Alphaproteobacteria bacterium, assembly GCA_017540065.1. Lineage (GTDB taxonomy): Bacteria > Pseudomonadota > Alphaproteobacteria > CAAHEQ01 > UBA3637 > UBA3637. The sequence continues at coordinate 2,122 of JAFYBU010000057.1, read as the reverse complement.
TGTTATCGAAAACAAGAAGAAGCAGCTTTTGAAATCAAAAGCCCTGTGGATCGAATCGCCGGATAAAATCGGTAAAACAATTTTTGATTCATTAAAAGGAAAAAAGAAATGAATTTAACAGAAGCAATCGTTGTAAAAATCAGTCATGATTTGGCCGGTGGAATAGGGGCTATGGCTTCTACCACAGAATTGATGGAAATTGATCCTACATTTGTGAATGAAGCCGGAACAATGTTAAAACAAAACAGTCTGATGCTTATGGCGCGTTTGCGCTTTTATCGGGCTTTATTTGGAGCGGAAACAAAAGAAATCAATACGAACATTGTTTCTGATTATTTGAAGACATGGGGACAAAAAATCACCTTTGAAGGAAAAGTTGAAAACAGACTTCAACTTTCATTGGTGGCTGTTGGTATTATTTTGTTAGTGCAGGGGGGAACACTTTCTTTGAATGCTAATCAACTGACTCTGAAGGGAAAGGAAATCGTGGCACGTCCGGATTTTCAATCTGCATTGCAAGGGGAAAATACCCCGATTATTCCAGAGACATTGGAAGCGCATTGGCTCTTAAATCAGTTATCAGAACAAAAAAAGAAATTGGTTTCCAAATTAAATGCAAAATCCGGTTGTTTGGAAATTAAATAAATTTTTACGACATATATTATATTTTGGAATAAGTTGACAAAATATTTTTTTGTGATAAAATATGTATTGTCAATTAAAAGGAGAATAAACAATGTCTTTAAAAGAAAGATGTAAGAATATTATGGATGATACACGTGATGCAGTAGATTGTGCAATTTCTTCACCTGTTGATTTTGCTCTTAATTCTATGCATGGAATGGCTTTGTTGACAACAGGACTATTTACAAAGGGGAATTCAATGCGTCGACTTTATGATGACCGTTGTAAAAGTTGTGCAAGATTGACCTTAAGAACTTTATTAGCTGTCGGGCTTGTATTTACAGGATATAAGTGCGCCTTTTTATATTTTAAATTATAGGAATGAACTTTTAAAAGAACTTTTCCTATCTGACTTATAAGCGCATTAGAATTTTCTTGACTTTTTCAGGGCTATACGTTAAAATATTTCCCGTTGCCCAGGTGGCGGAATTGGTAGACGCGCTAGTTTCAGGTGCTAGTCCGGTCAAACGGGTGGGGGTTCGAGTCCCTTCCTGGGCACCAATTATCCAATAAGACGCAGATATTACCGCGAAGGATCATTTTTTGTGAGGGGCCTTTTTTTCGAAGGAACGTCTATTGGCTCGGTACGTTCATGTAGCCTTAATGTGTCTGTCATGGAGAGCCAACGCTCCGACGGAATTTTGGCTTTCAATGCCGGAGCATTTGTTTTATAAGAGTTGTTGTTTCCTAAACAGTTTGGACCAGTTTCTTTTAAAAGAGGGGCGTCCAAAATTTCTAGATCGCCATTATGTCCAAGAAAGTCTTCGTGTGCCCAACGCAATTGTGGCAGACTTAATGTCGTTAACTTTTGTGGAGTGGACGGTTTTGTGTCTGTTTTTGGTTCGTCTGTATTAATGCAAAGACCTGTGAGAAATTGTTCGCCAAGGCTGCCTAAAAAATTTGAACCGACGCCCCGCAATTGCGGACAATTAATGAAAAGTAAGCTATTGTTACTTAGAAGGAAAAAATCTCCAGCTTGTGTTAAGGATGGTAAGTTAAGCGTTTCTAATTTCATATTCCTCTCCAAAAAGGAACCTCCGACTGTTTTCAATTCAGGGCAATCAAGTGTATCTAAAACGGTATTGGATCTAAGAAATTGATCGCCAACTTCTTGTAAAGCGGGTAGACAGAGGGAAGTTAAACTGGTGGCATCGTATAAACAATCTCTCCCCATTGTTTTTAATTTTGGGCAATCGAGAGAGGTTAAATTGTGGGCGTTACACAAGAAGCCGTCTTTCGCGGTTTGTAAGCTGGGCAAACTCAAAGAAGTTAAATTTTTTGAGCATTGTAAAAAAGCATAACCTGCAGATTTCAATTTTGGGCATTCGATTGACGTTAGTTTTTCTGCATGGTCGAGAACAAAATCGTCAACAGTTTGCAAAGAAGGAAGGGATAATTTTTGTAACTTTCTGGCATCGTCAAGACTATAATGGCCCAT
>JAFYBU010000056.1 GCA_017540065.1 Alphaproteobacteria bacterium | reverse complement strand
GCAAATGAAATCAATAGATTTTTTTCAGTTTGAGTTCCTTTTAATGTTGTCATATTTAACCCTTTCTTTTAGACACCCAAAAGATACTTCTTTTTATTTTGTTCGTCAAGTTATAAATTCTTATTTCGACGATCCTTAACCTTTAACAACAACCATTTTTTATCTTGGGGGTGGTGATCATTTTGCATCACCTGAGGATCTGTCATAAACCATTGTTTGTTGACGCTTCTTCCTTTACGTACTTCATAATTATTACTGAATTTTTTCTCTCTTTTTTTCAATTCTCTTTCGTATTTACTTTTTCTGGTAACATCTTCCATAGCGTTTTTATTGCCACCGGTAATGGCAAATGTCGGATCCACAAATTCCCATTGGTTATCTATCCAAACGGCATTCCATGCATGTCCCGCACTTCCATCTGCACAATTTCCTTTCCTGTCAGTTTCCCCGGTACAACCGTTGATAACAACAGCTTTCATTTCTGCTTCTTCCAACATCCGCTTATATAAATCGGCAATATCTTCACAAACACCCAAACGTGTTTTCAAAATGTCCCCTTCTGCGGGAATTTCTGTTCGCGAATACCGAGAATATGCCTTTTTATCTACTTGACGTTTTTTATAATCATCATAATCTATATTTTTAACAATCCACGTCAATAACACATAAGCTTTATCCTTATCTGTTCTTACACCCCGTGTTAAACTTTTAACCAATTGAGGTAAATCCGCATCAGATTTTACCTCTGTTGCTTTTTTTACCACATGTGTTGCGCTTGATTCCGAAATAGCCCAAACAGGTGTCGCCAATGACAAAAATAAAATTAAATAAAGCAGACGCATTTTCCCTCCTATAAAAAACTGATTACAGAAGTAACACAATCTTTTATTTAAGTCAATTTATTTCATCATCAATGACATTAACCGTTTGTTGAAAGCGGCAGGATCCGGTAATTGTTCCCCTTCTGCCAGCAAAGCCTGATCATACAACAAATGTATAACGTCATCTGCTGCGTCACCAGTCATATCGGAAAGTTTATGAATCAACGGATGACGCGGGTTGATTTCCAAAATACGTCCGCTGTCAAAAGCTGTTTTTTGACCATGTGCCCGCATAAGTCGTTCCAAATGTAAACTCATCTGACCCGCCCCTGCGGTCAAAGCAGCCGCAGAATCTGTCAAACGATCTGTCAATTTTACTTCTTTTACAGAATCACCCAGAACAGACTTAATACGTCCCAATAAAGTATCGGCTTTATCTTTTGATAATGCTTCTCCTTTTATCTCGGCAGGTTTAATTTTTTCCAATTCGGCACCGGCCTGTTGCACGGGGACAAATTTATGTCCGTCAAATTCGGGATAGGTATTTGTCCAAAATTCATCTATGGGATCCGTCAACAATAAGACTTCTATTCCCCGTGCGGTTAATCCTTCCAATTGCGGACTGGAACGCAAAGCTTCCAAGTTGGAACCCGTTAAGTAATAGATATTTTTTTGTTCCTTTTTCATCCGGGAAACATATTCTTTTAATGTTGTGAGTTCTGTCCCGTTTGTGGAATAAAACCGGCAAAGTTCGGCCACTTCATCACGTCCGGCGGACGGTTCATATAGCCCTTCTTTCAGTACAATGCCAAAACTTTTCCAAAAAACGTTATATTCTTCCGGTTTTTCCGAACGCTTTTTCAAAGCATTCAAAATTTTAGTCGTAAGGCCTTGACGAATCTTAATCAAAACAGGCGTTTGTTGTAACATTTCACGACTGACGTTTAAGGGCAAATCCTTGGTGTCAATCACCCCGGCTACAAAACGCAACCAATAGGGTAATAATTCCATATCATCAGAAATAAATACTTTATTCACATACAAACTGAGTGCACCATGCTTATCCGGTTGGAATAAATTCATGGGCGGTTCTGTCGGAATAAACAAAAGAGCCGTATAATCAATCACGCCTTCTGCATGAAAATGAAGCGTTTCCCAAGGCGTATCAAAAGCGTGCGCAATTGTTTGATAAAAATCTTTATATTGCGTGGCAGTAATTTCCGATTTCGGACGCATCCACAAAGCTGTTCCGGAATTGATAGCTTCTTCTTTGCCGTTTTCATTCAAGAAAATGGGTAAATTCACAAAATCACTGTATTGTTTTACCAAGTGACGCAAACGAAATCCATCCAAAAATTCGGCATCTTCTTTTTTGAGATGTAAAATAACTGATGTCCCCGAAGGAGCTGTTTTATCTTCTGATATCGTAAATTCTCCTGCACCGGAACTTTCCCAAAGCCAACCAGTGTCTTCTCCTGCTTTACGAGTACAGACATCCACTTTGTCAGCCACCATAAAACTGGCATAAAAGCCCACCCCGAATTGACCGATAATATCCATATCTTTTTGTTTATCTCCTGACAAGGATTTCAAAAATTCAGCTGACCCGGAACGTGCAATTGTCCCCAAATGATCAATCAGATCTTGGCGATTCATCCCGATCCCGTTATCTGTAATGGTAAGTGTATTTGCTTTTTTATCAGGGGTGATTGTCAAACGATATGCCCCACCTTTTAATTCCGGATGCATTAGTTGCGCATAACGCAGTTTATCACACGCATCAGATCCGTTGGAAATCAATTCCCGTAAAAAAATCTCTTTGTTAGAATAAAGCGAATGAATCACTATATCCAATACTTTGGCAACTTCGGCTTTAAAGGCAATTTTTTCTGATTTTTCTGACATTTTTTTATCCTTTCCTTGAATATCTATGTATATAAGTATGCCTTTTATGAATTGCAAGGGGGAAGTTGAAACGGCCGAGAATTAAAATTTTTCTTGCAATTACTTTGTGGCCTTCGTATAATCCGATTAAGGAGACAAAAATATGGAAATACTGGTTACCGAACACGTGCGCATCAGCGTTTACATTTTATACGCTGTGCTTGCTTTTTTAACGCTTTTGGCTTTTGGGATAAAATTACAAAAAAAGAACGTGGATAATTTTATCGTTCGTTTGAAAACATTTTGGAAAATCGTCATTTTTCTGACAATAGCGTTTTCTTTTAACTTTATGACAACCGCTGTTTTATTGGCCTTTATTTCTTATTTGGCATTAAAAGAATATTTCTCCATGATTCCGACCCGTAATGCAGACAGGCGGGCGCTATTTTGGGCTTATTTATCCATTCCCGTTCAATTTTACCTGATTTATATCGGTTGGTTAAATATGTTTTATTTACTGATTCCCTTATACTTATTTTTGTTGATTCCGGCACGCATGGCTATTGTTGGGGAAACAAAGGATTTTTTAAAATCGTGTGCTTGCATCCATTGGGGGTTAATGGTTTGCGTATATGCGTTGGGTTATGTTTGTGCTTACTTCATTCAAGATTTCAAATTATCCCTTCCGCAAGGCGCTTTAGGATGCGTCTTGTATATTTTATATTTAACAATTTTTAATGATTTTATGCAGTATGTTTTCGGGAAGTCTTTCGGCAAACATGCGATTACCCCGAAAGTCAGTCCTCATAAAACATGGGAAGGCTTTATCGGTGGCGTTCTTTCAACGGGAATCATTTCCATTTGGGCAGCTCCGTTTTTAACACCGCTTTCCGCTGTTGAAGGTTTTGTTGTCGGGCTGGGATTGGCTTGTTGCGGATTTTTGGGAGATATTGTGATGTCTTCTTTGAAACGCGATTTAGGAATAAAAGACACAGGGACAATCCTTCCCGGACACGGAGGAATTTTAGATCGCGTGGACAGTTTGATTTTTACAGCACCGCTTTTCTTCCATTACATTTCTTATTTTTATAATTGAAAGGAAAAAATACAATGACAAAAAAAATTAAAAAATTCAAAACCCCAAAAGGTGATATGTCTTTACACCAATTCAAATATCCGTTTCGGAATTTGTTGTTGCCGATCGGACAAAAACTTTCCTTTATTCATCCGGATGTGTTCAGCTGGATGGCCGTTTTTGTTACCTTTGTAACAGGTCTTTGTTTTTACTTCGGAGCATGGTATCCCGCTTTGTTTTTATGTGCCATTGCCTTGACTCTTTTGCGCATGACATTCAATACTTTTGACGGATTGTTAGCCTTTATTCGCGGGGATGACAAAAGAGTTCACGGAAAAATTATAAACGCTTTGCCTGACAGATATGGAGATTTCTTCGTCGTTGGTGGAATTGCCCTCAGTCCTTTGTGTAATCACTTGATCGGTATGGTGGGGTTATGCAGCATGTTTTTGGTCAGTTATTCCGGCATGTTAAGCAAAGCCTTGGGCTTTACATGGCAAACCTGCGGTCCTTTGGATAAGGTGCAACGGTTGGTTTTGATGATGATTTTTGCCTTGATTCAATGGATTGCTTTTATGGTTAATTCACCTTTTTTGAAAATCGGAGATTTTTATTTAAGCTATTTGGAAATTTGTATGATTTTGTTCTTTGTTTTGGGACAAATAACCGTTGTCAGACGTGTCAAATGTTTGAACAAAGAAATTGCTGTGTTTGAAAAAAAACATAAATGAATATTGCAAAATATCTTTTCTTTGCCGGAATTGTTAAACCGTTTGTGAAGCTGATTGTCGGGGTAAGTGTTCATGGAGGTGAACATCTGCCCCTTTCGGGACCTGCCATTTTAGTTGCCAACCACAATTCGCATTTAGATGCATTGGTTCTAATGAGTTTGTATTCTTCGACTAAAATAGGCTGTATTCATCCGATGGCCGCTGCTGATTATTTTTGTAATACACCTTTCAAAAAATTCTTTTTCAAAAAATTGATCGGCATTATTCCGTTAAAAAGAAATCCTTTTTTACAAATGCATCAGGACATCTTTGCCGAAGCAAAAAAAGCCTTGAAACAAAAAGAAATTTTAATTATTTTTCCGGAAGGAACACGGGGAACCAATAATCATTTACAAGATTTCAAAACAGGCATTGCTCATTTGACACAAGATCTTTCAAAAGTTCCCGTGATTCCTATTTTCATTCATGGAACGGATAAATCTTTACCCAAAAACGAAGGACTTTTTGTTCCGTTTATCACTGATATTTATATCGGAAAAGCTTTGTTTCATAAAAAAGAAGATAACAAAAAGTGGACCTTTGCTTTGCAAGAACAAGTAAGGCAATTACAAGAACAATTTTTCAAAGAACATCCGGCACTTAATAAATAGAAACTACTTTTTTTCATCCAACAGTTTTTTAGCAGTTTGATAATCAAATTTACCCGTTCCCAAAACCGGGGGATTTTTCATGTAAATTACATTTTTGGGAATCCAAAGTTCACTGAAACCTTTTTCTTTGAAAAATTTTCTGACTTCACCGGTTGAAGCTTTTTCATGATTGGTAACCAAAATTAATTGTTCCCCTTTCTTTTCATCCGGCTGAGTCAAGATGCCTTGTATTGCACCCGAGTACAGTTGTTCCACAGCTTGTTCCACAGACGTCAAAGAAACCATTTCGCCTGCAATTTTAGCAAATCGTTTTGCTCTGCCCTGAATAGAAATAAAACCGTCTGCATCTATGGAAACAATATCGCCCGTATCATACCAATGATCTTTGGCCGGTTGTAATTGACCGGGTTTATCCGCTTTCATATATCCCAACATAATATTGTCCCCTTGCACCCATAATTGTCCACCTTCTTCAACCCCGGGAACTGGCTTGATTTTGTAATTGATATGAGGCAAAAGACGCCCTACCGTTCCTTGTTTAATATTCATGGGCGTATTAAGTGCCAAAACAGGGGCTGTTTCGGTGGAACCGTACCCTTCCAATATTCGAACGCCAAATTTTTTCATCCATAAATCTGCCGTCGTTTCTTTTAATTTTTCCCCACCAACAACCGCATATTTTAAGTTAAAGAAATCATACGGATGCCCCATACGTCCATATCCGAAGAAAAAGGTATCTGTACCACAAACGATGGTGGCATTGGTATCATAGACTAATTCCGGCACAATGCGGTAATGAAGTGGCGACGGATAAAAGAATGTTTTAATTCCTGATAGAAGAGGAACAACCGTTCCGACAGATAAACCGAACGAATGAAACATAGGTAAAGCATTAAAAAATACATCCGTTGAATTAAAGGCAATAATACTGGTGATTTGGTAACGGTTAGCTTGTAAATTTTTGTGGGAAAGCAAAACAGCCTTTGGCATACCTTCCGATCCGGATGTAAATAAAACAACCGCCGGTTTATCTGGAGAATTTTTGGGTTTTTCTTCTCGTAAGTGTTTTAGATACCCGTTGATTTTATCTGACAAAGAAATCCTTTTAGCAAAATGTTCCAAATAAATAATCTTTGTACCGTTGGCTTCAATTGCCTTTTCCACTTCTTCCAAATGCGCCGCACGAATGAAAATTTTTGAAGTAATAACCGTCTTTACTTGAACCGTATTGATACAAGAAAGAATTTGCCCGATACCTTGCGAAAAATTAATCATCACCGGCACTTTATCCACCGACTGTAATGCAAAAAAACTGACCACATTAGCAAGACCGTTGGGCAACATTAAGGCAATATATTCTTCAGAAAAAGCACTTCCGTATGCCTGTCCCAAAACGTATATCTTTTTGACCAATGTATTATAAGTCAGGGGTTTTCGTGAAATATCTTCTGCAATTTTTTGATTCCAACCGTATAAATCAGCCGATTTCAAAAGTGACGTAAATAAATGTTCGTTAATGTTAGAGGTTTCATACATCATATCCGCCATCAGATCATATAATTGCATGGAAACATAATGCCTTTGCTCACGTCCGACAATTCCTTCCGGAACAGTAAACTTTCGGGGGGGTAAAATTGTCATATTGATTTTTGGAAACGCATGTGTTTTTAATTTATTCTTCAAATATGAAAATTTACTGAATTGAGCTCCGTTAATGCGGACAGGTACAATTTTTGCATTTGCTTTTTGAGCCACAACCCCCGCCCCTTCATAAATCTTCATCAATCCACCTGTCACACTGATACGTCCTTCGGGGAAAATCATAACTTTTCTGTTCTTTTTAACTTCGTTAATCAAAGAACGAATAGCCATCGGATTGGTGGGATTTAACGGATACAAATCCACCAACAAACCAAACGGTTTTACAAACCATTTTTTTGCCCATTCCGTGTTTATGGCAAAGGTAATTCTTTCCGGCATAAAAGTTGCAATTAAAAGTCCGTCCAACAAGGATGTATGATTTGCCACCAACAAAACGCGGTTCCCTGCTTTCTTAAAATTTTGAATCCCTTCTAAACGGACACGGAAAAATATCCCGAACACACCTTGCAAAATGGAACGCAAAAGCGCATCCGGAAGTAATCTACAAATGTAAAAAAAGATAGCTATGCCGGCTATTGCTACCAATAAAAACAGTTGAGGGATCGTAAAACCGATTGACAGCAAAACAACCGCCAAAACAGCAATAACTGCCATCCCGAAAGCATTTAAAATGTTATTTCCGCCGATAACGGTGGCCGTATAAGCCTTGGGGGCTTTGGCCTGCATTAAAGCATTCAACGGGACAATGTATAAACCGCCGAAAAAAGCCAGCATGAATAAAGATAAGCTGATATCCAAAGCGTGCTGTCTTTCAAAAAAGAAATCCACAAAACCAACAACGGAATTATAGGCGGGATAATTACTTGTTGCTGCATAAAGCGTATAAAAACAAACAGCTATTGCCAAAGCGCAAATGGGAATATAAGTTACATGAATGACTTCTTTCATTAATTTTTCACAGGTAAGTGATCCTAACGCCACCCCAACGGAAAATAAAATTAAGAAAAAAGTAATCACCGTATTTGAAACATGTAAAATATTACCCGACAAAGGATAAATTTGAACTGCAATAAAAGCCCCTATTGTCCAAAACCAGGTTGCCCCTAAAATAGAACCAAATACGATTTTATTTTGATGAATAATACTCAGCGTTTCTTTTGTCGCTTTGAAAATATTTTTGGAAATAACCGCCTTGGGACGCATGGGTGTCGCTGACGGAATATTCCACGCAGAAACAACTCCTATCCCCGACAAAGTAATCAAAAGCAGAATAACCCCTTCAATCGGTAATAAAGTTCCGACAATCAACCCCAACAAAATGGCAATATAGGTGGAAGCTTCCACATACGCATTCCCTGCGACCAATTCATCAGACTTTAATTGTTGAGGTAAAAGCGAATATTTGACAGGACCAAAAAATGCCGATTGAGCTCCCATCAACGCCAATAAAACAACCAGGCAGGGCAAACTTTTCATCAAATAAACAACACCAACACCCAACATTAAAATTAATTCTACCACCTTCAAAGTACGTGCCACACGAGAACGATCGTATTTATCAGATACTTCTCCGGCTGTTGCCGAAAATAAAAAGAACGGAAGAATAAAAAGAGCTGCAATAACGTTAGATAAAACATCCGCTTTTTCTGCCATGCGAACCGTTACCAACATTAACAGAGCATTTTTGAACAGGTTATCATTTAATGCCCCCAAGAATTGTGTCAGTAAAAGTGGCAAAAACCGTTTTGATGTAAGTAAATTATCAGACATACTTTCTTCCCCTTTTTATTTTATGCAAAACAGCATAAACTAATAAGCTTAAAAAGGCAAGTAAAATGCTAAAATCTTTTTGTAACAGACAATTCAATTGCCGATTTATGATATTCACGTTGCCAAATATTTGAATCTTTTCTGGTATATGAATATGTTAAAACAGGCATCATTCCCCAAAAAGAAATATTTCTGTTAGATAAAGAAATGCTGATTCTTTTGGTGATGTCTTTTTCTTTCACTTTTTTAAAATCTAAATTTTTAACAGTCCAACGTTTTCCTTGATAATTTGTATGCACGACAGAAGGTTCTATATAGGCATGAAACCCATACATCAATTCGCTGCCGAATCCGATTGCATAATTTATTTTGTTGTTCGTATATGTTTTATCTTTTGTTTTTTCGTGTTCAAAGCCTGCCCTTAAAACAAGATACTTTGAAGCATCAAAAGAATAAATCAAACGTGTGCGTGTTCCGGTCAAATTTCCATCTAACATTTTATAAGAATCATAAAATGTCGGACTGTAATAAGCTTGAAAATTTCCTGTCATTTTTTGTGTAAAATCGTGATTCATATCCAACCGTACTCCGATGGACTTATTATATGATTTATTCCCCACAAAACGTTTGGAAGTTGTTACCCCGGCAAAAATATCACCAAATTGATAAACATATTTAGCACCTCCCGCATACGCCAAATAAACATCATTATATTCTTTGTCATCATAGGTGGATGTATATGCCACAAATTCATTTCTGAAACGCCAATGATCTGACAGTTTGAATTCATAATCCCCACCGGCAGAAAAATTAAAGCCCACCGACTTATCGGGCGAATCCAATGTATTACACACTATTCCCAATTCGGTCATCACACATTGTTCCCCCGATGATGCATTGTTGATATTATTATCCGGTGCAATTCCGAAATTAACCCAAACATTCCAGTTTTTATTTTGTCTGATATAGTATATGGCTTTCAAAACTCTGTCTTGTATGTCATCTGGTAATTCCTTTGATGCCAAAGCACTTCGATAATAATAATCCGCCCTGAACCATGATTCTTGATTCAAATACAATTCTGCCAATAAAAATCTTATTTTAGGAATATTAGGTTCATAATTTAAGATATAATAGTAAATATCAATGGCATCGTCATACCTTTTTTCCATCGTTGCAATTTGTGCCAACAAATATAACCGTTCAATTTCTAATTCTTTTTTGTTATAGGGTTTTAATAATAACGCCTTTTTAGCATCATCCAAGTGACCTTGTTTGATTAAATCTTTTGCATAAGCCAAAACTTCCGTGTGAGGCATAACAACGTCGGAATTCTCTGTTGTCGTTTTTGCACATACAACAGAGGTAATTCCAACAAAAAAAATGTAACACACAAAAGCTAAATACCGGTGCATTATTTTTGTTTTTTAGCCCCAAAAGATATTTGCATATCCAGATCTTTTATTCGGTCATAATCACCGGAACCTGTCGATTGGAAAGGCCGGCTTTCACTGTAACCGACATACCCGGTTGCTTCTGACGGTTTACCCAAATCGCCGTAATAATCTATGCGCACATTCCCTTCGGATGAACCCGTTACATAAGAAGTGGCAGGCCCTTCCAAAATATGTGCATCCCCATCTGCCCGAATTTGTTTTTCGCCTTTCATATCTGTCACAACATACGTATCTTGGCCGCGGAATTTAAAATCCGAATCCGAGATTTTATCGCCGTTTGAAAAAGCAATATCTCGTTTGGAGGAATCGGAAAGATTATTCGTCACCGTCACATCATACCAATTGTTAAATTTGGCATTTAATGTATCTTGACCGTTTTTGAAATTCAAATTTAATTCGCCGTCCAACGGAAGTGCTTTTTCTACAACGTTTGCCGATGCAACAAAATTATCTTCTTCACTGTACATAACAGAACCGACAGCGCGTCCTTTGAAGTTTAATTCTTCTTTAATCAAAGAAGGATCAATATGCTTAGCTTCATACCCGCCGGCAAATACCCCCGTTGTTTTGATCCTTTCGGAATTGCCGGGTTCCCGACTGCTGTGAGAAAAAGTTTCATCAAATTCTATATTACCAAAATCAGAATATGCCAACTTCATATCCTTTGCATAACTGTTATATTTTGCAAGAGAACGAACCGTCACTTCATTGTAATAAGTATGTTCTTCCGTTAAATTATCCATATCAGTTCGATTAAAATCGTCCATCGTCAGGGCATTAATACGTTCTTTACTGTAATCAAATAATTTTTCTATATCCCCTTCTTGCCATTGACCACCGTTCGTTCCTCCATGTAAAGATTCCAAATCACCATCATCATATTCTTCTTGAAGATTTTCCAGTAATTTTTCTTTAATGATGTTAATATCTGTTATCTTTTCATCAGATTCGCAGACAATAGGTCGACCTCCTGCTGGGGAACAGGCACCTTTTTCACAATCAACACCGATTACAATGCCGTATTGATATCTTTTTACATCCCCTTTAAATTTATCATCTTTCGAATCACGAATCAGTTCTTCTTTGTCTTCATCACCATAATCTATGATCATTGATTTAATCTTATTATTTTTATCCAGAGAAAAACGCACATAAGCATCTTCTGTTTCATCATTAAAATGCAACACAGCGTTTTCCAATGTTACTATGCCGGAACCATAATTTTCATACTCTTTGCGCGCCTTTTCTTTTAATTCGTTAAAAACTGTTTCATTTATACTGCCTGTCAAATGCGCCAAAGTACAATTGTTTTTATGATCCTTTTTACAGTTGTTTGGCAATTCCGTATATCCCAACAACAATAATGCGTCTCTTAATTCATCAGGATCGGCAGCTGCCAGCTGTTTGAAATCTTGGTCAATAAAATACTTTTTCATCCGACCAAATGCCACTTTATTACATTCATCTTTATTTGCACATCCCTGCTTTGTGTTTTGAAATTGAACGGAGGATAAAGTAACACCATTTTTGGAATAAAAATCACTGTCTAAAGATTCTTCAACCAGTTTTGTTGCTTCTGCTTCCGTACTCACTGCATAGGGCATTGCCGTAATTGTCGTACCATCCGCAGATGTGATTTCTGGTAAGGTACTGGGGATATTTCCACCTTCCCCACCGGTGTTTTCATCATTTTCATTACCATTGTTTGTACCATTTCCGCCCCCTGCGCTATTATTCGTGTCAGGAGAAAGACCAATACCGCTACTATCCCTCCGCCGCCTCCTCCACCGCAGGCAGATAATGTCAAAGATAATAATAAAAGACATAAAACCGGGCATTTTTTCATAGGCGTTCCTTTCTGCAGAATGTTGATAGCAATTCGCTTTATATCATACATGCGTATGTCTGTCAAGCAATGAAAAAATACGATAAAATCTAGATCCTTTTGAAAAGGTGAACTTGGACAAGACCAAACGAAAACATCAATATAAACAACAACCAATACATGGCATCCAATAAAGGCGAAACAACTTCAATCCCGTGAAAAGAATTGGATGCCCAAAAAGTGATGAAAATACCCAATCCGATAACGACACAAAAAACACTTCCCACACAAATTGCAAACAATGTTTCTTCTGATAAAGCAAGGATCCCCTTTGTTATTTTAATCGGTTTTTCCTTTGGTTTTAGAACATACAGATTAGCGGAAAACAAATATGAATATACCCCCAAAATCATCATCCCTAATAAGATCAATTTAGAGTGGTAATTCAAAACGACCATATTTCCCCATTGGACAGGTCCCAATAACATGGACAAAACCTCCCCCAAAATAGAAAAACCCATCAAAGCAAGACCAATTATTTCAAAAAATTTCGGTGCTTCTGACAGGATAAATAATAAGTGGCGCATTCCATCCCGCCAAGTTTGTAAATGAGGGGCATGATCACGTTTATCCACACGCAATCCTGCGGAGACCTCTTTCATTTTTGATTTAGTTTTTAATGCTTTTATCAGTAATTCGCTGGCAAATTCCATCCCGGATGAACGGACATCCCATTTTTGATAGGCCTCTTTTTTGAAAATTCTAAATCCGGAATTGCAATCAGATAATTTTCCACGAAACAACAGGTTGATAACCTTTGTTAAAACAGGAGTTCCCAAATACCGATGCAAAAAAGGCATGGCCCCCTTTTCGATTTTTCCTTTCACACGACTGGCAATTACCATGTCTAAATCGTGTTTTACGATTTGTTCATACATCTTGGGCAAGTATTCTAACGGATAGGACCCGTCTATATCGGCAAAGGCGATGTATTTTCCTTCTGCCTCTTGAAAACCTTTTTTCAAAGCCTCCCCATACCCTTTTTTTTCAGCATGTACTACACGGCATCCCAATTCTTCAGCCAAAGTAACCGAATTATCCGTTGAACCATTATCAGAAATGATGATTCCTGCTTGAACAGGCATTGTTTTCATAACTTCCTGTAATTCCCGAATAACCACAGGAATTGTTTTTTCTTCGTTCAAACAAGGAAATACAAAACTTAGATCCATTTCTTTCATTTCTTACCTTTTTAATTTTGACACGATATTTATCTGAAGCGTACCCTAAATATGGATATTTTGCAATAAAATAATTTGAATTAAAAAAGGCATTGACAAATAAAAATAAAAAGTATATAATTCGTTCCCATGACAAAAAGTGTGAATTTTTTTGCTTTTGATTTTTTCTCTTTTTGGTTTTGGCAGAACCGGGAAAAGAGCTTTTTGTTGTGATTGATCAATAGAATTTGAATAACAGTAAGAAGCTCTTTCGTGTTGAAAGAGTTTTTTTGTATATGAAAGGGAAAAGAAAGATAAAAATGTCAAATGATATAGAAATTTTAAAAGCACTACCTGTTTTACAAAAAATATGGAACACATCCACACTTTCCGATTATTTCGAAGAAACAATTGCCCCCTTAAATCAAGCGGACACTGTTCCGGAAAAGAAAATGATAATTGACGCAATAACGGAAGAAACAGAACGTCTTTACGGAAAAGAAACAGCAAAAAATGTTCATCATCAGATTACAACTTTTCCGGTTGTGGAAACAGGAACTCATTTGGCTTTTTTAAGAGATTACGACAGCCTTCAAAAAGATGATTTGCGTTCACGTTTGAATCAAAACGTTTTAATTTCAAGTGCGTTGATGCGTCACGCAGGGCAAAAATATCATGTGGGTGTTTATGGAAGTAATGTCACTTTGAACCATCCTTGCGGAGGGGGATTTTTTCAATTAGGAGATGATATTTTTCCCGTAACTCAACTGGGGCAAATCGGTCAAGTATGTCTTTATGATGCCCCGAAAATAGGGGAAAATTATTTTAATGAATCCTTACCGTTAGTAGCAAAACTGAAAATGTTAAACGAAGTTTTGACAAATGATATTATTCAAAAAACACCCACACCGCGTAAAGAAATGTTGATGAAAACAAAAAAAGTTATCGCCAGTTTATTAGCTCCCGTCAACAATGGAAAAGCAAATTATGAAGCAGTCGGAAAACAATATCGTTCATTAAATGTAACAAATCAAAATTTTGTAAAATCTGCTTTTCTTTCTTTTTCGGCAGAAGCATACAAACGGTATGGATATACTTTTTCTGATGTAGATAAACAATATCAAGAACTTGCAGAAATTTTCAATCGAAAAGATTTGAAATTACCGGAACAAGTTGCGTTGGTTCAATCAAAAACAATCAATAAAGTTTTGGACGGAACAGGGATACAACATGTTTCCATAGACGCCGTGGAAGTTACCCGCAAATTTTTAATTTCGTCTTTGGAAAATAAAGACAGTTTATGGTATAACATCTTCAATAGTCCGGAAAGTTTCAAACAAATGCAACACACTTTTGTTGGTATCAGGGGAAGCTGGAAAGAAAATGAATCCCCGTTTGATTATGTCGGAAAAGATAAGGGTTTTTCCAAATGTGTTTCTTTGCCTTTGGGTGCCGTTGAACATAAACCAGAAACACTTTTGCCTTTATTGAAAGATAAAAAAATTATTCCATCCAGCGCTTTGATGGTCCTGATTTTTCAAAGTTCCGGGATAATGGCGCATGGAGGATTCTTCCAAACAACTTATGCGGACAAAATAAAAAAACGGTTTGAATTTTTCTTGGCAACCATTGGGGAAACAAAACGCGCCGAACAACTTCAAAAACTTCCGGTAGATATGGCGTTGTTATCTTTGGCCGTTGTTAATGGCACAGACGGGCAACCGATGAAACTGTCCAAAATTTCA
Source organism: Alphaproteobacteria bacterium (assembly GCA_017540065.1). Taxonomy (GTDB): domain Bacteria; phylum Pseudomonadota; class Alphaproteobacteria; order CAAHEQ01; family UBA3637; genus UBA3637. The sequence goes on along the minus strand of JAFYBU010000056.1, from coordinate 8,384 downwards.
CGCATGCCCATTGAAAAAAGGCAGAATTTAATAGATATGATACCGGAATATCCGTCCTGCCATGCCGTTGCAAATGCTTTGTCTACCCTGGGAAAATATCTGGATTCTACCGCGCCCGGGTATATTGAAGCCGAAGCAGCACGTTCTGGAGCTCCACAATTGATTTGTCGTCACCAAAAAGTGCCACAAATACAAACCAAAATTCAAGAAAATGAAATATTAGCGAGGTCCGCATGATTTTGAAACGCATTTTTGCACCCCATATTCAATCAAAACTTGTATATACAACGACACAGAATGCTTTTTATAAAGATATGTATTCGGCCTTTGGTCTGAAAGAAGCTTTGGTCCACCCGGAATTATATGAACGTTTGATGCAATTGGAACCGTTGTTGGCATCTCAAAACTTGATCTTGGTTATTTATGATGCTTTCAGACCATTGAGTGTGCAAAAATTTATGTATGAAACCGCACCGGATTACATAAAACCATATATTGCACCACCCCCGAAACCGGATTCCAAAAGGGGATTTCATCCGCGGGGAGTTGCCATTGATTGTTATCTGACAGATATAAAGGGCAATGCTCTTTCTTTTCCGACGGAACCCGATGCTTTTTATCAAGGATACGAAAAAGACCCGCAATATCCGCTTTACCTAAAAAAATGCCACAGAAATTATGACGGCCCGGATATTACTGATGAACAAAAAAGTAATCGCGCCCTTTTAGAAAAAATGATGACATCTGTCGGATTGGAAGGTCTGCCTCATGAATGGTGGCATTTCAATTTGCCCAACGCATGGGAATACCCGTTGATTGATTCTTTGAATGAAGTGGAAATTCAATAATCTTTCGTAACCCTTTTTGCCTTTCCTTGAATTTCAGGTAATGTTCCCAAAGGAACAAAATTCAACTTAGGCGTTACGGTAATATATGCCTTCATCGTATCCAGTAATTCTTTTTCTAATTTTTTCAATTTATCTGAATTGTCAAGCAGCTCTATCGGTAATTCAACATCTATCAACAATTTTTTGAGTCCTTCTTTTTCCGTGACATGAACTAAATAATTTGTCGCAGTTGAAACATGTTTATAGATACATTCTTCAATTTGAGAAGGAAACACATTGACTCCGTTGATAATCATCATATCATCAATACGATGTGTAATTGGTTCAATTCGTCGATATGTCCGACCACACAAACATTGGCCAGGAATAATTCTGGTAATGTCACGTGTCCGATAACGAATTACAGGGAAAGCTTCTTGTCGCAAGGGCGTTACCACCAACTCACCATATTCACCGTCCGGGACCAAAAGCCCTGTATCCGGGTCAATAATTTCAACATAAAATTGATCTTCAAAAAGATGTAAGCCTTCATGACGTTCACAATCAAAAGCAAAGGGACCGCCGGTTTCCGTTAAACCATATGAATCATACACATCTACCCCATATTTTTCTTTTGCAATTTTTTTAAAATATTGAGAAACAGGTTCCCCCCCAACAATTGCAATTTTTAAGGCCATTTTTTTAACATCTTCATCACTCAGTTGTGTCAAAAAATACTGCAAATAACCGGGTGTTGAAAAAACAACCTTTGGTCTCAGTGAATTAAATAACAATATCTGTTTTGCCGTTCCGCATGCACCCGTCGGAATTATTGTTGCAATATTTTGGATCCCTCTTACGTGATACCATGCACCGGTAAACAATCCGTATCCCATCATACATTGAATGATATCCCCTTCTTTAACCCCAGCAGCCAGTGATTGTTCTTTACTTCGTTTATCCAAAAAAGATAAGTCTGTTTGGGTAAAATAAGCCAACGTCGGAATACCGGTTGTCCCTGATGATGCATTAAATCTGGCAATTTTTTCCTGTGGTACAGCCAAAAAACCATACGGAAAATTTTGTCTTAAATCCTCTTTTGTTGTAAACGGTAAATTTTTAACCTCAGACAAATTCGCAATCTCATTCGGTAATTTTCCGTGATACGATTTTGTTTCACCAGCCCTTTTCAACTGCTGATTAAATAACTTTAATTGCAATTCTTTTAACTGATCTTGTGACATACAATCAATTTTTTGATTACCTTGTTCCATTTTTTCTCCTAAAACCTGAAATAAATAAAGGGGTTATACGTGGTTACTGCCAATTGCATACAAGATAAAAATAATAAAACGAATAACCATACATCCACCCCTATTAACGTAATCTTCCATTTTTTACCCCAATCTAGCATATTTTTGAAAATAGGGGCACAACATAAAAGTGCAACTGCAAAAATAATACACCCTGCTCTGTCTATATAATAAGAAAGCGGGTAAAAAGCATCCGTATTTTTGAATAATCCGAACATACCTCTAACCTGCATCAACGAATGTTTCATGGTATCCGTATTTGCCAATATCGCATTAATAATAAAAATGATAAAAACATACAGATATTGGGGGACTATCCACATTTTTTTAAATATTTTTTTTGGTAAACCGAAAAAGCGTTCTGTCATTACAAGAAGGCCGTTTAACACACCAAAAACAACAAAATTCCACGAAGCACCATGCCACAATCCTATGACAAAAAATAAAAAGAATATATTAAAGTAAATTCGCCAAGGAACAACACGGCTTCCCCCCATTGGAATGTAAATATAATCTTTACACCACGTGGCCAAAGAAATATGCCAACGTTGCCAATATTCACTCATTGTTTTAGAAATATACGGATAATTAAAGTTTTCCAAAAACTTAAATCCAAAAACGGCTCCAAGTCCTATAGCCATATCCGAATAACCACTGAAATCATAATAAACCTGTAACGCTCGACTTATCCCCCCCAACCATGCGGTCACGACGTCAATACTTCCTTCTTCGGTCAGCGTTCTGAAAACCTTATCTGCTATACCACCCAATGTATTTGCAATCAAAACCTTCTTGGCAAGACCGATAATAAATCGACGAATACCATAGTAAACCTTATCTATCGTTTCTTCCCGATTATCAATCTGATCCGACACGTCATGATATTTGACAATAGGTCCTGCAATCAATTGCGGAAACAAACAAATATAAAGGGCTATTTTCAAATAATTTTTCTGTGCCTTAACTTGGCCACGATATACATCCACCAAATAAGATAACGCTTGAAATGTATAAAAAGATATTCCCAATGGCAAAACCACTTTTAAGGACCATTTTTGATGAAATATCAAATTTAAATTTTCCAAAAAGAAATTTGTGTATTTAAAGTAAAAAAGAAAACTTAAATCCAACAAAACAAACAACGCTAACAAAATCCTTTTATGACTAAATCGTTCAATTGTCAAAGCACCGATATAGCTGATTGTAATGGTTGTAAATATCACGGGTAAATACTTTGGTTCACCCCAAGCGTAAAAGAATATACTGGCTAATAATAAAAATACATTGCGTAATTCCCGCCGTATCAAATAGTACATTCCGACAACCGCGGGCAAAAAACAAAATAAAAATGTTAGCGACGAAAATAACATAAGAATCTTTCTAACATAAAACGGTTTTTTATGCAAGTAATTTTATCGTAAAAAATACGATGCTCTCCCGTCTTATCCCGACTTGATCCGTTCGGCTGGACTTTTTCGACTAAATCAAGTATAATAAGGGATATGTTGATATTATCTCACATAAGGTTACAGATGGGAAACCAGCTGTTGTTAGAAGATGCTTCGGCAACCATTGCTGACGGAGTCAAAATTGGTATTGTGGGAAAAAACGGTTGCGGTAAATCAACCCTGTTTAAGGTTATTTTGGGTCAATTAGATAACTTTTCCGGTGATGTAGAAATTCCCAAAAATAAAAAAATTGCCTATGTTGAACAAGAAATTCAAAATTTGGATGAGTCCATTTTGCAATTTGTTTTATCTAGGGATAAAACACTTATGTCTTGGCGCACAAAATTACAAAACGCTTCGGCCGAAGAATTGCCAGAAATAATGGAACAATTATCTTTTTTGCGCAGTGATTCCGCAGAATCCAGAGTTGCAGAAATTCTGGCCGGACTTGGTTTTTCTCAATCTGACTTAAATCGTCCTGTACGTGATTTTTCCGGCGGCTGGCGAATGCGTTTGGCTTTGGCCGGGGCTTTGTTTCAATCATCAGACTATTTGTTGTTGGACGAACCTACCAACCATCTGGATTTAGAGGCTGTTTTGTGGCTGGCAAGTTATTTGAAAAAATACACGGGCACATTAGTGATTATCAGTCACGATAAAGATTTATTAAACACCATATGTAACCATATTCTGCACTTTGAAGGAAAGCAACTGGTTTTGTATCGCGGGAATTTTGATACTTACCGGGCGACCTTCACCTTGAAACGGGAAAATCAATTAAAAATGGCCGAAAAACAAAAAGCCAAACGTGAACATTTACAATCTTATATTGATCGTTTTCGGTATAAAGCAACCAAGGCAAAACAGGCTCAAAGCCGCATTAAAATGTTAGCAAAGCTTAAAGACGAACCGATTGTAGATTTAGAACCAACGGATGTTTTTTCTTTTCCGCAAACAGAATTGTTACCCGCCCCTTGCATGAAAATACAGGACGGAGCCTTTTCCTATGTACAAGGAATTCCGGTCTTAACTAAATTGAATTTAAGTATTGGCAATAACGATCGTATTGCTCTGTTAGGTAAAAACGGGAACGGAAAATCCACTTTAGCAAAATTGATGGCAGGACAATTGCCTCTTGATTCGAGGACTTTAACAAAATCTACCAAATTTAAAGTGGGATTTTTTAATCAACATCAGAATGAAGAATTACCCCCGTTGGAAACGCCCGTATCCTATTTAGCACCGATAATGATTGGTAAACGCGAAGCGGACATCCGATCCTATGTGGCAAAATTCGGTCTGACTGCCGATAAAGCCATTACGCAAATTTGTTGTTTATCCGGCGGCGAAAAAGCACGTTTATTATTGGCTAAAATTTGTTTAACTAAACCTCAAATCTTGATTTTGGATGAACCTACAAACCATTTGGACATGCAAGGACGTGAAGCTTTGGCAGATGCCTTAAATACCTTTAACGGATCTGTTATTTTGATCACACATGACTTTCATATTTTAGAATCGGTATGTGATACTTTGTGGATTGTAGACAACCACACTTGCAAAGAATTTGACGGCGATTTGCAAGATTATAAAAATCTGTTACTTGGGGAAACCACCAAAGCAGAACCAACAAAAAAAGAGGTTCATCAGACCCCTAAAAAAAATAAAACGGAAAAATTACCATATATCAAAAAGCACCTAAAAGAATTAGAAAAACGGGTAGAAGCTTTACACACCGAACGGGACGCATTGATTCAGTCGCTGATTCAACCAAAAGAAGTTGATTTTGCCAACATTCAAAAACAGATTAAAGAATTAGAAATGCAAATTTCTGAAGCCGAAAACGAATGGACCGTTTGGGCCGATAAAATGCCATAAAAATTTATTGCTGATTAACGTACCATCCGCCAATACGCACCAAATTGGGCATTTTTTTGGCGACACGATAAGGTTGAGAATCCGAGATGCTGCGAATCTTTTTCATCAGTTTTTCTTGTTCCTGTTGAGGAATATTCAGACGTGTCAATTGTCTTTTCCAAGCAACCATCGGTTCAAATAAGTATGTTTCTTGTTCACTTAATTGAGATCTGACCGCACCATCAACAATACGGTTGAGCAATTTTGTTCTTAACATCGTTAATTCGGCATTTTGACCATGAAAATTTTGATGTGGTAAATAACCGTATAAAAGTCCGCGCGCCAAGAAAAGAGGAGAATTACATCCTTTTGTATGTTGCGGGTTTAAGGCTGGATGAATTGCCAAACGTAATTTTTCCGCCGGAATAAATGGCATCACATCAATGATAAAAAATTTGTGATCTTGAACCGAAGGAAGTATATTCCCCGTATTACAGAATAAATCGTTCCCAACATCAATAGTGTATTGCTTGGACGACAAAAATTTTAATTTATCAAACAAACCGTCATAGGCCTTATCCGGGAAAATTTCGGGGTCAACCAACATTTTTGTAACAGCAATCGTGCGGCTTAATGTTTCTTGTTCTGTCGGTTTTTCTTTTGAGTCTTTAACAATCGTATAATCATGCCCGCGACTGTAATAGTTAATGGTAATCAGTGGGTCTTTGGAATACGAATCCAACAAATCAGGGTGACTTAAATAAGCCACTGTTTGACCAAACAGACGACCGGAAAAAATATCTTCTTGCACGATAAAATCTGCCTCTAAAATCTTTTGTGATAAATCTTTTCTGGGCAAGTCGTGGCTTACTCGTAACGTAAATTGCGGACGCATATGGATTTTGTAAACGCTAGCTTCTGAACCATTTCCCAATGGTTGTTCGGCCAATGCAGCCACCAGTTCTTCTTTTTGTGGTAAATCTGTTTCTGTTGCCATGGATTTACTCCCGTTGCTTGATGGAATTATATTTTACCACGAAACATTATATTTGTCAAGTATTTTCTGTTTTTCTGACAATTTTCTAAATCAAAGACCTATCTTGACATTTCTTGGGCCAGTTTCCAACATTTGCGACAAACGGATTCATAGGTGACATTGCCTTTTTCAACCGAAATAGACTGTCCGCCCGTGTCCACTTGACCATCAATCCGGCGAATATGATGCGTTGCTTTTTCCCCACATTTGCAAGGATGAACAATTTCGGTAATTTCGTCTGCAATCGCCAACAACTTTGTAGTTCCTTCAAACAAATTCCCGTTAGCATCTGTTTTCAGACCATAACACAAAACGGGAATGTTTTTTTCATCCACAATCTTCGACAAAGCTTCAATGTCCTGAGGCTTAAAAAATTGAACCTCGTCCACCAATAAAATATTAAAATTTATTCCATTCAACGTTTCGGGCGTTATGGAATCCACATAAAGTGCTTGGTGTTTCCCGGTTAAAATACGGCTTTGGATGGGGCCCCAACCGTTTTGAGCCCCTTCACGATCATCCAATTTGGGTTTAATTATCAAAGGAATAAATCCATTTTTACGATAAGTGTATTCTGTTTGCAATAAAGAGGTTGTTTTCCCGCCCCCCATCACACTGTAATAAAAGGATAGTTTAGCCATAATTTATTCTTTCTGTTTCTTTGTTTGCATCATAGCCGATTACATGCCAAAAAGCAAGAAAAAATAAGGTTTGACATTTGTGTTCAAATTTGATATAATGCCTTATCGGAAAGGAGAAGAGCATGCGAATCAACCTACCGATTCTACCATTTAACTTTGGTTTGCTTTGTTTCCTTTTAACTTCCCCCCTATGGGGGAATTTTTTTGTTCCAAACCAAAGAGGTAACCATGTCAGCACAAGATAATATAGATGAAGCAGAAGCTAAAGGAAAAGCCCTACCTGGCGTTGCATTCGTTGGATTGCTGTTTTTGGCGTGTTGTGGGAATTCATCCCGACAAGTGAATCAAAATAAGGAACCTGAAAAAGACCCGGTTAAAATTGAGCATCGTGAAAGTCCTGCCACAAATCTGGTTTATAAAATCAAACGGTCTTATTTGATTCATATAAGATAAGACAACATTTCTTTCCGCCGTAATTCGCTTATCAAAAAGCGACCGATCGGCTTTTTATATTTTTTGATTTTGAACATACGCAAACAGAAAAAAGAAAATTATTTTCTTCCGTATGTGGACCTTTTTCCACCATAAGAAATGGATCGATTCTTGTCCGCTAATTCCACCCCTTTTGCAGAAGCAATCCTTAATACTCGGCCCTTTGCCGTCTTGCCTATTGCCACTTTTTCAGGAAGCATCATCACATCCGTTTTAGCCCGTTCCAGTAAGGATTTCAAATACCCTTTTTGTTTGCACCCTTTGAACAAAGAAAATACATTCCGAATCTTTCTGATCTGTGAAAGAGGTCTTCTTAACCGCAGGGCCAAAGAAGCAAAAGTTTGTCCGTTTTCACGCATGGAAGATTGAACGCCCCTTAAAACATCCTTGTCTAAATCCTTTTCACTCATGATATCCCAAATGACTTCTTTCAAGTCAATTTTTTGATCTGAAGAAGCATATTCCGACAAAGATAAAACTGCATATAAATTTCTTGCCAATACAGATTTTTCGGAAAGCTCTTTCAATTTCAGTTTGGCACTTTCCTTTATTTCATCTTCCGATTTTCCTTTTTTCTTGGCAGCAATAAACAGATCATATAATGTTGCTAATGCTGCTATCCCTAAGATGATTCCTAACCCATGACAGGCGCAGGAAGCAATTTCTTCTGCAATTGTGTACGGTCTTTGATTTTGAAATTTCATATTCATCTCCTAAGCAATTATAAATGTATTTAACATACAATTCAAGAAATATTTGATTGTTTTTTC
>JAFYBU010000055.1 GCA_017540065.1 Alphaproteobacteria bacterium | reverse complement strand
TGAGAGGGCCCGGCCAAAATTTCTTTGCTAAAGCCAGTACACGTTCATCCACTATCGCATATTCTTTCAAAAAATCAATTTCGGCAATATGTGAAATCAATGGATTAAAACTGGGACGATTTTTAACAGCATAAATTTTTGCAATAGCTGCTGGATTATAGGCATTGGCACCCAATCCATAGACGGTTTCAGTTGGAAAGGCGACTATATCTCCATCCTTTATTAATTTCCCAGCTTTTTTAATATTTTCTTTTGTTGCCTCAAAAATCATTTTCAACCCTTATATAAAAAAGGAAGGTTCCACGTTGGAACCTCCCTCTAAAACGTATCTAAATTATTTTGCAGCAGGCCAAACTTTGGCGTTTTCTGCATTAAACTTAACCCATTTTTCGTCAGCTTCATCGGCTGATTTGATGGCGCCTTGAGGACATTCCCCAATGCACATACCACAGTCAATACAAGCATCTGGATCAACAACCATTTGTGTTTCACCCACATGGAAAGCGCCCACAGGACACACTTCGGCGCAAGCGCCACATTTCACACATGAATCATTTACAACTGATGCCATTTTTCACTCCTTTTTTAAGTTACGACACAAGCAGTCATTTTATACTTTTTTATCAAAAAATCAAGAAAAAAATAAAAAACTTGCATTAAAAAAAATAAGGTGCTATGGTAAAAATAGTGTAAATTAACAAAAGGAGAAAAAATGCACTGCAAAAAGATTTTAACACTCGTTGCCGGTGGTTTATTGCTTTCAGCATGCGGTATCGGGGACACAAATACAACTTATGATCGTGCACAAATTGGACGTCAGGGACATACTGAAACAGGGAGAATTATTTCCATGACACAGATTGACGTGGCTGGAACAAATTCAGGTGGCGGTTTGGTTGGCGCTGGTGTTGGTGGTGCTTTAGGCGGCGTTGGTGGCAGTGCCTTGGGTGGTGGTAAAGGAAGTACTTTATTTGCTATTGGTGGAGCTGCTCTTGGTGCATTGGCCGGTGCTGCTGTCGGTTCTGCTGCAGAACAAGCTGCAACTTCAGATAAGGCTTTTGAATTTTTGGTTCAAAAGGGTTCTTCTAATAATGTAATTTCTGTTGTTCAGACAAATGAATTAGGCCTGAAACCCGGTGATAATGTAATCTTAGTAACTATTGACGGAACAACCCGTATTCGTCAAAAATATTAAGGAGAATTAAAATGAAAAAGATTTTAGCTTTTTCCTTGGTTGCTGCAGTGGCTTTATCGGCTTGTGCCTATAATTCAAAACAATCCAAGGATGATACTTATTATAAGAAAACACAAGGGATTGCTTGGCCAGAGGGCGAACAAAAATCGGTTGCCCAGACAAAAACCGTGGCTTCTTCTAAATCAGTTTCCGGTACGGGATATAGTGCTTCAGGTGCGGCAGATCCTCAATTAAATTGGCAAGATCCTGCGGCTTCAGCTCGCCAATTAGCTGTTCCGACTATGCCTGAGAAGAAATTACAGTGCGTAAAAATGGATCGGAATGCTTATACTTGTCGTTTGGGACAATATCAATGTGGTACAGGATGTCAGGCAGATGGGAGTAATTGTCGTTATGGGTATTGCTTACAATCCGATTGCGATGATGTAATGGGACAAAAGTGGGATTTGGTCTATCAAAGAAGTGATAACCTTTATTACTGTCAACACCCAAGTTTGAAAGTTTCTTGCAGACCTAATGGAGGAATTGATGGAATGACTTGTTGGGGAACTGATGGTTATATTTGTGGACGAGAATGTAATAAAAATGGAACACAATGCGCCAGAGGTTCTGATACTTGCTGGGCAAAATATCGTGATGTGAACTAAAAATATCATGTAATAAAAAAACAGCGGGATCATTTGACCCCGCTGTTTTGTTTTCAGAAATTTTCACTTATTCAGCTTTTTCTTCCTTGTCAGCCTTTTTTGTCTTCTTTTCTTTTGCTGGTTTTTCTTCAGTATCAGCTTTTTTAGACTTTTTGGCTTTTTTAGCTAAGGCTTCTCCCAAGATATCACCCAAAGAAGCACCGGCAGCGGTAGAACCAAATTCTGCCAAGGCTTGTTTTTCTTCGGCAATTTCACGGGCTTTAATGGACAAAGTCAACTTGTGTGTTTTGGCATCTAAAGCGGTTACTTTAGCATCCACTTTTTCACCGATAGCAAAGCGTTCTGGTTTTTGTTCGGAACGTTCTTTGGCTAAATCAGTGCGGCGGATAAAGCCTTTAACACCGTCGACATCGACTTCAATGCCATCTTCGGTAATTGCAGAAACAACACCGGTTACAACAGTACCTTTTTTCAAAGAACTACTGGCTTCAGCAACAGGATCTTTTTCCAATTGTTTGATACCCAAAGCAATACGTTCTTTTTCAACATCAATGTCTAAAATCTTGGCTTTGATGACTTGACCTTTCTTGTATTCTTTGATGGCTTCTTCACCCGGTTTATCCCAAGATAAGTCGGAAGTATGAATCATTCCGTCTAAATCGTTGTTCAAAGAAATGAAAATACCAAATTCAATCATGTTCTTAATCGGACCTTCAACGATTTCTCCGACTTTATGTTGTTCGGCGTAAACTTTCCATGGGTTTTCTTGTAATTCTTTCATGCCTAAGGAAATACGACGTTTGCTTTCATCTACTTCACGAACAACGGCTTCCACTTCCTGACCGATAGTAACGATCTTACTCGGATGAGCATTTTTCTTTGTCCAGCTCATTTCAGAAACATGGACTAAACCTTCAACGCCTTCTTCCAATTCAACAAAAGCACCGTAATCAGCAATGTTACTGATGTGGCCGGATACTTTTTTGCCTACAGGATAACGTTCATTCACGCCAATCCACGGATCTGCGTCTAATTGTTTCATGCCCAAGGAAACACGGCCGTTTTCCGGACTGAATTTGATGATTTGAACTTTAATTTTATCACCAACCTTCAATACATCCGCCGGGTTTGCGATACGTTTCCATGAAATATCAGTTACATGCAATAAACCGTCAATACCGCCTAAATCAATGAAGGCACCGTATTCGGTAATATTTTTAACAGTTCCTTCAACCACTTGACCTTCGGACATATTCTTGATAATTTCAGAACATTGTGCAGCCCGTTCTTCTTCTAAAATGGCACGACGGGAAACAACAATATTTCCACGCAATTTGTCCATTTTCAAAATAGAGAAAGGTTGAGTTACACCCATTAAAGGAGTGACATCACGAATGGGACGAACATCAATTTGACTGCCGGGCAAGAAAGCCGTTGCTCCCCCCAAATCCACAGTGAAGCCGCCTTTGACACGACCAAAAATGGTTCCGTTAACGTGTCTTCCTTCTTGCATTGCTTTTTCTAAATCACCCCAAGCTTCTTCGCGACGAGCTTTTTCACGTGAAAGTACAGCACTTCCTTCACGATTTTCATAGCGTTCGATATATACTTCTACTTCATCACCGACTTTGACGCTTTGTGTTCCAAATTCGGTTAAAGGAATACATCCTTCGGATTTTAATCCAACATCTACAACGGCTTCGTCTTTTGTCAAAGCTGTAATTGTTCCTTTGACGACTTGCCCTTGTAAGGGACGAGAACCCATGAATTCATCTAACAGCGCTCCAAAATCTTCAGCGCCGGTTTCTAATTTTTCTTTTGTCATTAAATTTAACTTTTTTTGTTGGCCAATGGGAAATTTCCCATGGACTTTGAAAGGTCTTTTTCCTCACCTGAACGTTTGACCAAAGACGTAAAGGGACTTTTTCCGAATGAAAAAGTGAGCTTATTATACTCTAAAAAAAATAAAAGTGCAAGTTTTTTTATGAAATTGTTTCTTTTTTATTGACAAAAACATTAAAATATGTAAAACACGGGGGTATCAATAGTATTAACCTTAACAAAAGGAGTAAAAAATGAACGATAAATGGGGACAAAAACGTAAATGCCCAAAATGTGATTCTTTCTTTTATGATATGGGGAAAAAAGAATTTGTTTGTCCGAAGTGTAAGGCGAAATATACGGAAGATTCCTATACAAAAGCTAAAGAAAAGCATTTGAATAAGATGGTTAAACGTGAAATGCCCAAAATTAATGATGAGGATTTGGATACCGAAACACTTTTGAAAATGACCGATTCTTTGCCAGATGAAGAAACGGGCTTGGATAATTCGGATAATCTGAATATAGAAGAGGAAGAAGATATGGATTCTCCTCATGAATTGGATGAATTTTTAGATGATTATTCAGATGAAAAGGATGGTTAATGTTTACACGCCATTTGCCGCCTTTTACATCCTTTGCGGGGTCTTTTCTAATCGCAATGCCGAATGTGGAAGATAAACGCTTTCAGCATTCTGTGATTTATGTCACTCAGCACACAGAAAACGAAGGGGCAAGTGGTCTGATTATCAACAAGCCGATTCCCAAAATTTCATGTCAAGATATTTTAACTCAATTGCGTATTAAGTATGATGAAAATACTCATTTTCCACCTGTTTTGGACGGAGGACCTGATCGTAAAATGCAAGGGTTCATCATACATACACCGGATGTTTTTTATCCGGAAACAGCGGCAATAACCAATGAGGTTCATTTAACCGCTACTCAAGAAATTTTGTCTGACATTGCAGTTGGAAAAGCCCCCAAAGATTATTTGTTG
>JAFYBU010000054.1 GCA_017540065.1 Alphaproteobacteria bacterium | reverse complement strand
GGCCACGATCAAATCTTGGTCCGGGGGCAGGTTGAACACCTACTTTAACGCCGTCTTCGCGAATGCGTTCCAATTTATAATCCCCGGTTTTAATCAACGTATCATCAGCTTCAATTTGAATGCGAACATTGTATTTTTTCTCTAAGTCAATCACATAGCCGCGCTTGTTGTTGCCCATATAGATGGCGACTTCTTGTGGCAGTGTCAAAATAAGGGTTGCTTTTTCAAATCGACCACAGGCCTCCTCTAACATCCGAAGAGCGTGCATAGCACAGGACTCTGTGGATCTGCGGACTCCTTTTCCTGCACAATAGGGGCAGACATGATAGCTGGATTCAATAAAACTGGAATGTAGCCGTTGGCGGGACATTTCCATCAAACCAAAGCCAGACATTTTGCCCACCTGAATACGGGCTCTATCACGACGTAAAGCTTCTTTTAACTTGCGCTCCACCGCCGCATTGTTGCGTGGTTCATCCATATCAATAAAGTCAATCACGATTAACCCAGCCATATCACGCAAACGAAGTTGACGAGCCAATTCTTCGCAGGTTTCCAAATTTGTCCGTAACGCTGTTTCTTCAATATCGTGTTCGCGCGTTGCACGACCGGAGTTCACATCTACCGCCACTAAAGCTTCCGTTTGATCAATAACCAAATAACCGCCGGAATGTAATTGGACAACGTTATTATGAATAGATTCCAATTGTTGTTCCACATGATATTCCAAAAATAAAGGTTGTTTTCCTTTATGTAATTTAACCTTTTTAACTTGAGCGGGCATCAACATTTTTACAAAATTACGTGTGGATTTGAAAACTTCTTCACCATCTACCAAAATTTCATCAATATCTGTTGTAAAACCATCACGCAAAGAACGTTTGATAATATCCCCTTCTTCATGAATCAATTTGGGCGCAATAGATTTTAAGGTCAATTCACGAATATGAGACCACGTTTTAATAAAATAATCATAATCACGTTTGATTTCAGATTTGGTCTTACCCTGCCCTGCCGTACGAATAATAACACTCATTCCTTCGGGGATGGGTAATTTTTCAACAATCTTACGCAATTCCTTGCGATCTTTACTGTTTGAAATTTTTCTGGAAACACCACCGCCGTGACTGTTATTGGGCATTAAAACACTGAAACGACCAGCCAAAGAAAGATAAGTCGTCATGGCCGCCCCTTTATTCCCGCGTTCTTCCTTCACAACTTGAATTAACATCACCTGACCGGGATGAATGACTTCTTGAATTTTGTATTTTTTCAAAAAGGTGGGTTTTTGGCGCAAAGTTTCTTCTGCTTCATGAACAAGTTCAACATCAGAAGATTCGGAATTATTCGTTTCCGTTTCTTCCTTTGCCTCGGTTTTTGCCTTTTCAGCTTCAGCAATTTGACGTTTTAATTCTTCGCGATCTGCCACCGGAATTTGATAATAATCCGGATGAATTTCACCAAAGGCCAAAAAACCATGACGATTTCCACCATATTCCACAAAGCAGGCCTGTAATGACGGTTCAACGCGAACAACTTTCGCTAAATAAATATTTCCTTTAATTTGTTTTTTAATTTTGGTGTCGACATCCAGTTCTTCTACACGTCCATTCTCCAACACCACCACGCGTGTTTCTTCCGAATGCGTGGCATCAATAAGCATTTGTTTTGACATAAATTCTCCAATCTTTTATAACAGGGTTTAACCCGATTTTCAAACAACAAACCGGCGCTTACCAAACAGGTAAGTGACATCATGTAAAAATAAAATTCCATCGTTCTCATTTTACTTTTCCGGTTAAAAAATTCATTTAGGCAATTTTTTTATTGCACTTTTTATTATAACAGGTTATAACGAAATAAGCAAGGTTTTTTTTGACGAGGAAAAAATTATTTGATGCATTGGATAAAAAAGGCATTATTGGTACTTTTACTGTTGTGGGGGAGCGTTTGTCAAGCACAAACGATTGAAGGAATGCGCATGTCTGCCACAGCAACAGAAGGGGTACGCTTTGTTGTCGATTTAGATCAAAAAACAGAAGTAAAAGTTTTTCGTTTGGAAAATCCTTCCAGATTGGTTATGGATTTTTCAGGTGCCCGCTTCGGACAAAAAGGTAATCTTTCCCCCACCAGTTTTATCAAAGGATTCAGAACAGGAAATCCCGATAACAAAACCGCCAGGGTTGTGTTGGATTTACCCAACTTTGAATTAACGGAAAAACATTTTCTGTTATCTCCTCAAACCGGAAAAAACTGGCGTTTTGTAATGGATATCGACAAAAGTCAAAGAGGACAAACAGAAATAAAGCCGGAAGTAACAACGCCTAAAACCATTTCAAAACAAAAAATAATTGTGTTAGACCCCGGTCAT
>JAFYBU010000005.1 GCA_017540065.1 Alphaproteobacteria bacterium | reverse complement strand
CGGCTTGTTTTTCTGCTTGAAGAATGGCCTCACCGATACATGTTGTTGCGGCCCCCAAATCCCAAATCATTCCCGCCTGTATCCCTTGGCTGGGCACACAGGAAACACCAATTACTTCAGGATATTTATCATCAGTTAAACGCACCACCAAACAAGCAACTTTATTGCTGCCGATATCCAATAAGTTTATGTAAGTTTTTTTACGAAAGCCCTTCTTCATTTTTTATGTTCCTTTTTCTTTTCTGTTTTTTTGGGGTGCAAAATAATACGATCAGATAAACGTAAATCAATGGCTTGCAAATTTTTTTGTAATAAATTTTCCTTTTTTTCTTGATTTTCCAAACGTTTTAAGGCCCGATCAAAATCTGTTTCAGGTAACATAATTTCCAAACCCGTTTCCGCATCCATTAAACGCAAATTCCAACGGCGCCGTTCCACCCGAGAGGCAGAACGAACCAATGCGTTTATTTGCGGAACCTGTTCCAAAGCAACTAACAACGACAATATATTTTCGGGCGCATCAGACCCTACCACTAAAATCAAATCCCGGGGCAAAAGTTTATCATCTTGAATAGAATGTCCTTGTTCATCCAACGGCAAATACGCTTGATTATTTTGCCACAAAGCAATCGGTGTTTTTTCTTGAATTCTGATAACCAATGTATCTGGTAAATGACGTTCAATGATGGCTTTTTTTACCCAGGGAAGTTGCAATAAATTTTGATGTGCTTTTGTTAAAGAAATCGTATCCATCCCTTGTCCTTTATCAATTCCCAAAGCATCCATTATTGCTTTTTTATCAGTTCTTTTATGGCCTTCCACAACCACTTGTTCCAAACGCCAATGAGCATGTTCTGTTAAGGCTGCCCATGCCTGTTTTGTTAATTGTACTCCCGCTTGCCCGACAGGCGACAAATAAAGCCCCACCGATCCGCCGATAATCAAACCGCCGATTAAGAATTTTAATTTCCAATGACTTTGGGATTTTTTCTTTAACTTAAATTCTAATCGCATCTGGCCCCCCGAATCAATTTTTCAATCAACTGTTCGTAAGTTAAATTTTTCAGACGCGCCATATCCGGCACCAAAGAAGTCGGCGTCATCCCAGGATTAGTGTTGATTTCCAAAAAAACAATTCTGTTTTTATTCAAACGAAAATCACAACGACTCACACCTCTGGCATTCAATGCCGTATGCATTTTTTCCGCATATTGACAAAGTTTTTTTTCTGTTGCCCGACCAACGGGAGCCGGGATTAAATGTTGAACAGCCCCTGCCTGATATTTGTTATTATAATCATACCACCCTTTATGGGGAACCAATTCCAATGTTCCCAAAACTTTTCCGTCTAACACAGCCACTGATAATTCGCGCCCAGGAATATATTCTTCCACCAATAATTTTTTATTTTCAGGCCATTTTATTTTTTTGCGATCAGCTTCTTTTAAGACCAACGTCACACCGATAGATGAACCTTCATCATTGGGCTTAACCACTAAAGGAAGAGACATTTTTTGAAATTCGGCTTTTGTTCTGAGTCCGCCTTTGGCAACGGGAACCCCCACTTGTTCAGCGATTTTCCGTGTCATTTCTTTATCCATCCCGACACTGGAAGCCAAAACACCGGAATGCGTATAAGGAATTTTTAACCAATTCAAAATCCCCTGAATACAACCGTCTTCCCCAAAACGACCATGTAAAGCATTGAAGGCCACATCAGGTTTGAAGCTTTTCAAATCGGCCACTAATTGAGTCAAATCTTCGCCAACAATAACAGCCTTCGTTGGGTAGCCCATTTTTTTCAATGCCTGTTCTACCCCTTTTCCGGAAGATAAAGAAATTTCACGTTCTGAGGAAATCCCCCCCATTAACACTGCCACTTTCATCTTTTTCTGCCCAGACATTGAACCTCCCATTCTAACTTCACCCCTTGTTTTTCAGCGACGATTGAACGCACTTCATTCACAAAATCTTCCAACTCTGTGGCTGTTGCACCATGATTCACCAAAAAGTTGGCATGTTTTGTTGACATTTCAGCGTTTCCTTTCTTATACCCCTTTAATCCGGATTTTTCAAGTAAAAAACCGGCAGAACCTTCTTTCGGGTTTTTAAAGGTAGATCCCGCTGTCCGTACCCCTTGTGGTTGACTGGCAGCACGTTTTTCATGATATTTTTGCATCAAAGCTGAAATTTCATCAGAAGAAGCAAACCTTTTTGCCTGTAAAACACCCCCCAAAAAAATACCTTTATGAGCATAAGGAGAATACCGATATCCCCAATCTGAAAAATCAGAAATTGTTTTTGTATTTCCCCGAAAATCCGTGAAAAAAACTTCCTGTAAAAGATCAGATAAACATGACCCGAAAGCCCCGGCATTGGAAGCAAGTCCCCCGCCCAAAGTTCCCGGAATACCTTCCATAAATTCAAAACCGGCCAGTCCGGATTTTGCCGTTTTTTGTGCAATTTCCATCAATTTTGCCCCAGCCCCCGCAATGACTTTATCACCTGTGATTTCTATTTTTTGAAAATCAGCCCCCAACTTCAGAACAACACCGGATATTCCCCCATCACGAATCAAGACATTACTTCCCGCTCCTAAAACAGTAATAGGACATTGAGAATTTTTCAAAAATGAAATTAAATTCTCTTCATTATCAACTTCGGCAAATAAATCTGCTTTTCCCCCAACACCCAACCATGTGTGTTTTGATAAATCGTAATCGGGAATAAGGGTTAGAGTCATTTTTTAAGCGCCTCCAACAATTCGGGAATATACTTGGAAAGTGAACCGGCATTCAAACAAACAACCGTATCCCCCTTTTGAACAAAACGAGCCACATCCTGACCAAAATTATTTTCCGTTGTTTTATAGACGTGTGAATAAGAAGGATGCATTTCTTCCACAAATTTATCGGCTGTTACCCCTTCTATTACAGGATCACCGGCCGAATACACATCTGTCACAAACAAAGCGTCCACACCTTCAAAAGCAGTTTTGAAATCAGTCCATAAATCTTGGAAACGGGTATAACGATGCGGTTGGAAAACGGCTATCAACCGTCCTGAAATTTGTTCTTTAAGTGCTGACAAAGTTGCCTTGATTTCACTGGGATGATGTGCATAATCATCATAAACAGCCACTTCCCGTTCCGTGCCACGCAAAGTTAAACGTCTTTGAATTCCCATAAAATCCGACAAAGCTTTTTTAATGATATTTCTGTCTATTTTCAAAAATTCTCCAACGGCAAAAGCCGCCAATGCATTCAAAATGTTATGTTTCCCCATCAAAGAAATTACAACACCCGGAATTTTTTGAAAACCATCCCCTGCGCGCACATATACATCAAAAACAGAACCACCTTTTTGTACACGAACGTTATCAGCATGTACGTCAGCCGTTTTGGAAAAACCGTATGTGATGATTTTTCTGTTTTTAATTTCCGGTAAAATTTCACGCACAACCGGATGATCCACACATACTACACATGTTCCGTAAAATGCTGTTTGATTCAAAAAAGTTTGATACGCCATTTTTTCGCGATCAAAAGTTTTATAATAATCCATATGTTCGGGTTCAATATTCGTGACAACGGAAATCGTGCTGGGCAATTTCAAAAATGACCCGTCAGATTCATCTGCTTCAGCCACAATCCAATCACCGGATCCTGCACCGGCATTAGAACCTTTTGAATTTAAAATACCTCCTATAACATAACTGGGATCCATTTTTGCTGATACCAACAAATGTGCAATCAAAGAAGATGTTGTCGTTTTACCATGCGATCCGGAAATACTGATACTTTTCTTAAAACGCATCAATTCTGCCAACATTTCCGAACGATGTGCCACAGGGATACCTTTTTCACGCGCTGCAAGTAATTCCACATTGTCCGGATGAATCGCAGAAGAAATAACAACTGCCTCCACATCTTTTAAATAATCAGCATTATGACCGATAAAAACAGGGATTCCAATTTTTTTCAAACGTAAAGTATTCGCATTTTCCACATTGTTGGATCCTTGCACCGCCACCCCAAAGGTAGGCAACATTTCGGCAATAGCGCTCATTCCGATACCGCCGATCCCAATAAAATGTACTTTTTTTAAGGGGAAATTCATTTTTGGAAGACCCCCTGTTCGATCAAGCGTACCATTTGGGAAGCCACATCAGGGTGCCCCAAAGAAACAGCAATTTTGGCAGCCCCCACCAATTCATCCGGATTCATAATCAATTCTTCCAAACGTTTGGTAAAAGCTTCCACATCAAAATCTTTTTCCTGAACAAGCCATCCTGCTCCGGCTTCTGCAAATTGGCGTGCATTTTCAAATTGATGATTATCAGCGGATGTCGGAAGCGGCACATAAATTCCCGGGCGACCAATAACAGCCAATTCTGCCAAAGTAGAAGAACCTGCCCGCCCGATAACCAAATTGGATTTTTCCAACAATTCCGGCATATTATCAAAAAAGGATTGAACCGTCGTTGCATAAAAACCCGCATTTTGATACATTTTTTGTAAATCATCCACATCTTCCGGGCGCGCTTGTTGTGTAATTTTCATATTTGCCCGAATTTCATCCGGTAATTTCAACAGTGCTTTGGGTAATTCACGACTTAAAAAATGCGCCCCTTGACTGCCCCCGAAAATCAATAAATGGAAAACAGAATCCATAGGATAAGGACTGTTCTTTTTTTCAGCAATTGCAGGACGCACAGGCTGCCCCACCAAAAAAGTAGAAATGCCCGTCGGAACTCTTTTTGTTTCTTGAAAAGCCGTTGCCACAAATTTAACCCGAGGTGCCAATAATCTGTTAGCACGCCCCAGCACAGCATTTTGTTCATGAACAATCGTTGGAATACGTAAAAATTGTGCTGCCAAAACAGCCGGTAAAGAAGCATATCCTCCAACACCGATCACAACATCCGGTTTATAACGTATCATAAAAAAGGCCGATTGGTACATACCCAACAACAATTTGAAAGCGGCTTTAATTTTTCCAAAAAAACTTTGCCCCGTGACAGAAGATGCCAAAATAATATGCGTAGGAACTTCTGTCAACTTCCGATACTCTGCCCCACGCTTATCTGTAATAAAGCGTACTTCATACCCGGCATCAACCAATCCTTTGGCGATAGATTCTGCTGGGAAAATATGACCGCCTGTTCCACCTGTTGTAATAATAACTTTTTTCATTCTAAACCTCTGCTAAATGTATGCCCGTGTGTCAGAGCTAAGATCAAACCAAAAGCGAACGCCACCGACACCAATGACGACCCGCCATACGAAATAAAAGGAAGTGTAATTCCTTTTGTAGGAATTAAATTCAAGGTAGACGAAATATTAATCAATGATTGAAAAGTAATTT
>JAFYBU010000053.1 GCA_017540065.1 Alphaproteobacteria bacterium | reverse complement strand
GATACTATCTCAGAAAATTTGAACCGTATACAGCATAAGTTAGGGGAAGCCAAACAGATCGTTCCTCCACAGAAAAAGCCTATCAAATCGGTGGATGAAGAAGTGGATGATGAGCTGGAAAAGCCATACTACAAGTATCAGGAAGAAGACACTAGATTTATAACAAAGTGCTATAAGTACCTAAGGAAACTAGGTCTTGTGGAATCCCAATACCAGTTTAGTGAGCAGTTCCTAAATAAGAACAAATACTATTTTGGAATGGTGTTATGTGAACAGAGACATCCCTCAGTAGATTCACTCCACAACCTGATACGAAACATTAGCTTATTGAACGATGGGCTTGTGAATAAGATGTACTTAGACCGACTTTATGAAGAGGGACAACGCATGATTACCGAGAGGCTCTTGAAGTATTTTTAATTTCTGTTACTCCAATACTTTTGCCACCCCATGACCTTTGCCAAGGCATCATGGGGTAAATTTCTGCCCTTTTGGTTCTGGGACACAGCTCTGTATCACTATAATTTTAGAACCTATTTTAAATATCACTTGACAACAAGAGAGAAATAGATTAAAATTGGCATTGATGAAGGTGTGGTAGAGGTGATACACCAAAAAAATTGCCCTTAAAAAGCTCAAAAAAAATTTCAATCTTTTGAGTTATTTAATCGGGGTGATAGGCACCCCCTCCTTACCTCCACCAATTTTGAAAACACCGATGAAACGGTGTTTTTTTGTCCCCCTAAAATGAAGGAAAAGGCGGTTCGATTATGTTTGGAAAAATTATAAAAAATAAAGTTTTGAGCTTTTTGTTGAGCGTTGCCGCCATTTCTCCTTTCGCACATGCGAAGGATGCATCAAAACCTTTTGAAAATTTGGGGACGACCAATGATATTTTTTTGAAGGAATATCAGCAATATGCTCGATCAAATTTTACTGCAGAAGACGCCCATCCGTTAGATGAATATACCCAAACATTAGTAATAGATAATGAAATGCCCTTTTATATTCCTTCATCAGACAAGGAATTACCGCCTTCAAAATCAGAACAATTGCCTTTAAGTATGGTAAAAACACAAAAATTGGATATCGGGGGAACACCCTGGTTGATAATGGATGATGAGAATACTGGTGTTTCAAAAGCTCAACAGGAAATAGATGAATTGTTGGCAATACCAGAAGATCCAAAGCTCCTTGAAGATAAGGAAAATGCACAAAAATTGAAAGAAGAGGCTGTGGCATTGTTACACAGTTTAGGTACTGATAAAACTTCTCAATCTTCCGTTGTTCAACAACAAGATATGGCACAACTTCTTTCCTTGACTGAAACGTTTCCTGATAAATCTGACACAGTTGAAGAGGAATTACATCCGAAAAAATTAGTTGAGCAAAAAGAAATTTCAACAAATGTTTCTGAAGTTGTTGTTGCAGATGCTTCTGAAACAACACCGGCAAAGGTAGTAGAGCAATTAGTTTTTTCTACTGAAATACCCGAGGTTCAAAAAGAGGAAATAATTCCCACAGTTTCAACTGAAAAACCCCGTGCGGTTGATTCTTTAACTGCATTACGAGATTTGGATAGGGCTGTTGAATCATTGAAAAATGAACCTGAATTATCAAAGGGCGAACCCGAACAACCCGCTTCTCAACCTCACCCCAAAACACCTGATGAAAAAGAGGTCATGTACATTATGTTTGGGATAATGTTGGGAGGGGTTTCTTTGGGTGGTTTAAGTTGTTTACCTAAAAAATATCCTTTTGAGGATGATTATATTCTGGCAATTTTGAACGGGACCGAAAAAGAAAAGCATTTCAGAAGGTATTATTCCGAAGATGATTATTTTCGCTCTATTGTAAATGAAGCTATGGAAAATTCTTCTGTTATTGCTTCTGTTTTGACAGATAAAACAAACAAACAAATATATCCAATTATTTCAAGTAAACAGGATGTAATTGATGCAGAAGCGATTTTTTTACCTGAAAAACCTGTCAAACAACTGGAAAAATCTGTTGTTTTATCAGGGCAACATTTGAAGATTGAGGATTTATGGAGATTTCCTTTCAAGGATGAAAGGGCGATGGAAAGGTGGTTTATTGCTACAAAAATCCTTGAAACAAACAAAAGGAAAAGCGATTTATCTGTAAATTCTGCTATGAACAATAAAAGACCAACAGAGCCCGTTATTTCAATAGAAAAAAGTCATCCTTCGAATGTTAACATCACGTTGGATATTCCTACTCAAAAAAATCGGGATGCCATGATGGAATGGTTGATTGCTGCAAAAATCCTTGAAGAAATTAAAAATGAACGTGCGGTTTTAAGAAAAGAAATGGCCGTTGCCAAAACACAACCTGATAATGAAGCTGAAATTGCTCGAATTACAGCCAGACGTAATGAATTGAGCAAAAAACGTCGCATGCTGTGTTATTGTGCGAATAGAGAGGAAATGTGG
The DNA here is from genome assembly GCA_017540065.1 of Alphaproteobacteria bacterium. Lineage (GTDB taxonomy): Bacteria > Pseudomonadota > Alphaproteobacteria > CAAHEQ01 > UBA3637 > UBA3637. The sequence goes on along the minus strand of JAFYBU010000053.1, from coordinate 6,726 downwards.
GAAATTAAAGAAAAAAGACGCCTTTTAACAAATGCAATGACAAGGGCAAAACGTCGCAAAAATGAACAAATGATGGAAAAAATCAAACGTGCACGTTCAGCTTTAAGAAAAAAAGTTAAACAGATGAATACTCAATTGACCTCATTTAATTACAGTCAGGATAGGAAAGACTATCTGAAGATATCTCGCCAAATGTCTTCTTTACAGAAAACAAAATAGTTGTTTTTTAAAGAGTGATTGTGTATTTTGGGATTGTAGGAGGTTTACGATGCAATTACCAAAACAAATTGAATCGGAACGGATTGTTTTGAAACATCCTGTCAAGCCGACTTTTAAGTTGGCCGAAGAATTGTATGCAATCATTGATAAATCCAGAAATACTTTGCGGGAATGGTTTCCCTGGCCGGATAAAACAAATTCTCCCGAAGATGAATTTTCTTACTATTTAATGGGATTTTATCAGAAAAGATGGGATGAAGGGACCGCTTTTGGTTATATTATTTTTGATAAAAAAACAAAACGGATTCTCGGGAATATCAATCTGTGCAGTGTAGATGAAAAAAACAAATCAGCAGAAATCGGATTTTGGTTGTCCGATGAAGCAACAGGGCACGGCTATATGCAAGAGGCTGTTCACGCTTTAGAATCCGTGGCGTTTGCGACAGGTATAAATCGCATTGTCATTAAAAATGATACGGATAATATTCGTTCTGTACATGTGGCAAAACGGTGCGGTTATGTTTTGGAAGGTGTGATGCGTCAAGATGCTTGGGATGAATTTCATGGTCGATTTCGGAATACCAATGTTTGGTCAAAACTTAAATCTGAATGGGAAAAAGAAACAAAATGAAAGAAACGTTTAATAGTATTGTTAATGCTATTTCTTTTAAGGATTTGACCTCCTTAAAAACAGATGATACTCATATAAACATTTCTGCATTTGCCAGATGGGTTTACAAAGGACATCCTGGTTGGGTGTTTTGGGATAAAGATACACGTGAACGATTTAAGGGCAAAATTGTTAGTTTATACAAAAAAGCCAATTCAATTAAATCCACTGATGAATTATTGAAAAAGCTGTATGAAATTGTTTTACAAACTATTCTGGACAGGCACTTTTCTATTTCCTTTAAGCACAAACGTGTTTTGAATCCAAAGGAAATAAAATGCGTTAAAAATAAAATCATGGATGATATAATTGTAAATCCAAAAGTGGGGCGTAATATTGCCAAAGAAGATGTAAAAACGCTTAAAAAAATGGGGATTCAACTTTATATACGTGAAGATTTGTCCAATGTGGGAATGGCATGGCTATTTGTTGGAGAAATCAAACCAAATATTGGTATTATTGCTTGCACCAGTTTACAAACAGGAAAACCACCCACTGGCGAATTTTCACAGGAACAATTTGATAAACTTTCTAAAATGGTGGAAACTGTCAAACAACATTACAAAAATTGGAAAGCACTGATTGTTGATTTACGCGATAACTCTGGAGGAATTTCTAGCTTTTTTGGTCAAATAGCTTCATTTATCAACAATCAGGATTCTACCGATATGGTTCAAAAGTTATGGATGCGAAATACTCCAGAGAATTTTTACACCATGGAAAAAGTAGAATTTTTTGGTAAAGGGCTATTACAACAATTAAAGAAGAGAAAAACGCCTAGAATTTTATGCTCTGAAGCAAAAAGGAAAGCAATACATTCACCCCCTAAGCACATTCGTATTCTAATGAATAGATTGGTTGCTTCATCTGCGGAAGGTGCTATTTTCCAATTTGGAAAGTGTCCGAAATATAAAACGGTTGGTGAAAATACATCAGGATGCATTGTCGGATTTCATCCCGTAAATATTTCTTTACCAAATGGGGGAATAATAAGGATTTCCAGCAGACACGCTATTCTTCCATGGAAATGTAAAGAAGGTATTGGCTTAACTCCGGATATTCCGACTCCAAACGAAGATGCTTTCCAAGTGGCACTAAAAGATATTCAAAACAGATTCAATGGGAAAAAAACAAAATGAAACTTTACCATTACATTCCGAAGGGGACTGATGCTTTAACAAAGGGAATTTATTCTGTCTCACGACTTCCTGAAGAACTTTTAAAATATGGGAAAAGACTGAAGACAGATGACCCCAAGAAAATCCTTGCCTGGATGGAAGGAACATTTCATGGGCGTAGTCGTGCGATTTCTGTTTTAACTGAAACTGTTCACTGGCAAGAAAATGACTCTATGTTAAAAGAATGGGTGGACGATATGGATTTATTGGAAATTGACTTTGATGCCCTTGCAAAAGACGGGCAAATTGAATCCATTTGGTGTAAAGAGGGTTCAGATGCCAACGGAACGAATGAGAATATCTTTAAAATCACTGCAGATGAGATAGATTGTTCACCTCTTCCTTGGCATTTATGTTCCAAAGAAAAAGGTCTGTTCTTTGGTATCATCCGCCACTATTTTCTAGTCATGAAAGACGGTGTTATTCCCCCGAAATATATTAAGGAGATCAAATGAAAAAAATTATTTACAGAAAAGCAACACCAAAAGATTATGAAGGCATTTGTAAATTGCGTCACCAATTGCTGGATGATCCCGAGGAACGCTTGGCTGTGGAATATGCCCCATACAATGAAAAAATTGATAATCCCTGGATAAAAAAATGCCTACGTTCTAAAAGAATTGTTATTTTGGTTGCCGAAGATTCGGAAGGAATATGTGCTCATTCAATTGTGGCTGTTGAAAAAGTTCCTCAAAGAATGTTGGTTTATGTTACGTATAAAAAGAAAGCCAGATTGGTGCATTTATATGTGGCGGTCAATAAACGGCATCAAGGTATCGGGAAAATGCTTTTGAAATACACTTTGAAATATCTGAAGGAAAAGGGGGCTGAATTTGTAGATTTAGAATGTTATATGCGTAACGATAAAGCCGCAGCCCTTTATAAAAAGGTCGGTTTTAAGGATGTCTTTGTTGAAAAAAGATATGATTTAAAGGGAAAAAAATGAAAAAAACATTGAAAGAAAACAGTTTGTTGGGTATTTTTCAATTGGATGGAACTCCTGCCGAACAAAAACAATTGAAACAACTGGTGGAAGAAGTGTTAAACACCAAATCAGGCCGACAATTGGTGGAAGATATCGGCAATATTGACTTTATTCCCAAACCAATTAAATTGTTTTTTGTTCCGAAAGAACAGTTATCCAGTGAAGGGCAAGCAAATGCAGAAGAAGGAACAATTAGACTAACTCCAGTTGTGCCTGATCATTACTTTTCGAAAGTTTCCATTCTGGCTCACGAACTCTGCCATTTAAGAAACGGGGAGGTTCTGACAAAAATTTTACATAAATGTTCTATTCCTCAACAAGTATATGCACATATGACAGATGAAGCATCTGCTTATGCTTTTGAAGCCTGTATTTTTGAAAAAGAACTATCGGAAAATCACCCTGAATTCAAAACAACATGTGGATATTCACAAAAAGAGTTTATTGAACGGTGGTTGCAAGGGAAAATTAAAGAACTTGCTCAAGGTTATATAGATGATAAATTTACAAAATTTCATGCTTGGTCTCCGGCAATGAATGAAAGTGATTTTATGCATCAAATAGCTCCTTTTCAACACAGGGAAACAGCTCTTCCCTTAGAATCTTTTCCTTGGTATAAGTCCAATAAATCCGGCGGTTGCTATATTGTCGGAACAACAAAAGCTTTATTAGAATTGGATGAAAGGGGAGCTCCTGTTTTTCGTTGTTTCTATGAAGGAAAAGGAAAATTTAGGTCCATTATTTATTCAAAAAAACAAAGGAAAACAAAAGAAGGTGTTTTTGTTCCCGCAAAAAATTTATGCACAATAGCCAAACGGCCGGCTTTACCTATGGAATGTAGTAAGGTACAGGATTACTTGGACGGAAAAATTACAAAAGACGATTTACCGAATCTGGATGATATTGCACTTCCCAAAACAGTTCGTAACATGACGGATGTTGTTACTTGGCGTGAAAGCTTTGTGCCGACTCAAATCACAAAAACGACCTGCAAAAATACGAAGCGCGATCCTTCTAAACCTTATGAATAATTCAGATTTTTATTTCTTTTTGTGAAAATCCAAAATCATCATAGTGATATCATCGGATTGGGAAGCGCCTTTTACAAAACGAGTGATATTTTACGTACATGAGCAATTGTATCTGGCAAAGAAAGTACTTTTTGGTTTAAAGTTTTTTGTAACCGTTCGGGGCCAAAAAGTTTTTCCTCTTTTGTTTGTGCTTCAGTTACGCCATCTGTATAAAGGAACAATCGTTCATTTTTCTTTAAGGTAAACTGTCCGACTTCATACTTATAATCCGGTGTTATTCCAAGAACTAAATTTTTTATCACATCCACATATTGGTAACCTTTTTGTGTTTTGCAAAGAGGAGGGCAATGGCCTGCGTTAATATATTCCACTTTTCCGGAGGTTAAATCTAAAACGCCGATAAAAGCGGTGACAAACATTCCACGAGCATGATTATCGCATAAAGTTTTGTTGGCTTTTGTAATGGCTTCGGACAAAGGATAACCGGCTTGCAGCATATTTTTTATTGCTGTTTTGGCGGACATCATGTAAAGTGCGGCCGTGATTCCTTTTCCGGAAACATCCGCCATCAAAAAGGCAAAATGATTTTCATCCACGGGGAAAAAGTCATAAAAATCGCCACCCACTTCTCGCGCTGGTGTCATAGAAGCAACAAGTTCAAAGGACGCATTTTGCGGGAAATCCGTTGGTAAAGCTGATGCTTGAATTGTTTTGGCAATGGCTAATTCTGATTCAATTTTTTCCTTTTCACTGGACACCTTGGCCAATTGCATCAGGTGTGTTTTGATGTCTGACTTCATCTTGTTAAATACCTCGGCAAGTTGAGCCAATTCTGACGGTTTATCCAATTGAATTGTTTTATTCAAATCCCCTCGGCTGATTTTTTGGGCAATTTGAGAAAGTTGTTGAATAGGGTCATTAATATTGCGCCGCAAAACAAGATACAAAATCCCCACAATAATGATTGTACTGATTAAAAGAATGCTCAATAACACTGCTAAATGATGTACCGCTGCCCCAAACAATTCAAACAAAGGTACATTGACAATTAAAAATAAACCGTTATTCAGCTGCTTGATATAGGGGATATAGGACGTTCCTTTATAATCGAAAACGTAACCTTCCTGTAAGTTTTTTGAATACCACTTTAATGTTTTTAACGGTTTGCCAAAAATAGAGTTATTATTGATACCCTGTTCGGTTGTGGCGATAATGTAATCATTCGTTTTATCGGCAAACAAAACAAAACTGTTCGGTGTTGGTTTGATTTTTAGAATGGATTTTAGAATGGTATCCATTTGCCAATCTACCATGGCGATCCCGACCAATTCTTTTTGGTCATAAAGCCCGACTCCGACGGTTGTCATTAAAAATTCAACTTCACTGCTTTTATAAGGTCTTGTCCATGATATTTTTTTGCCGGCTTTCAGGTCTTGTATAATTTCGGCATACCAATTTCTTTCAAAATAATTATAATCACCGCGCACACAAGAAGGAAGCATCCCTATTTTACCGTTTTCCCACAGAGCATGAATACAAACAGCTTTTTGATCTTTGCTGATTTTATATGGTTCAAACCAAATTCCGTTTCCCATGGAATTGGGATAGTTTTTCAAAATTTGTTGGGTAAAAAATCCCCCACTTCCTGTTGCTTACCTTTTTGGTAATAAATCTCCCCCATTACTGCCAGATCCAAGGCATTTTTTTCCAGTTCTGCAATTTCGGTATTCATCTGCCCTTCAAAGGCAGTAATGGCCGAATTATTACCGGCGATGATTAACTCTTTGTCATGATAAAAAGCTGTAATGGCTGTTCCTGTCACAACTATCCCCAACACACACAACAAGACCAGTGTCAAAACAATGATTTTAGATTTAATACTGGATAACATTTTCTCCCCTCTTAAAGAAAGTTTATCTGAAAGTTTTCAAAAAAGCAATCAAAAAAGCTTATTTCAAATCAACCGTGTTGTTGGAGGCAAAAAACTGATAATAAAAATTAAATCAACATCCTAAATCTTTTTTATCTCAATTCCCACAACGCCAAATTTTTTCTGAGCAGAAGGGGTATAAAATTCCTCTAAAACTTTAATAAGTTCTTCCTCTGAAGAAAAGCCGGCTTGCCCAGGTGTAATAATTTTACATAACTTTGTGAAACTTTCAGCTTGATGTAAATTCAAAACAACGGCCTTAAAATTATCATCTTGATTGGAAGAGTCAGAAAAAAGGATTTCGTCTCCTATTTTTATCTTCTGCCTTTTTTCATCAAACAAGCGTAATTCAATTGTTTTTTTCCCCGATTTTAATAAATTGTAATACTTGGTTTTAACATTCATTGTGTGCATAACATTTCTCCTTGTAAAATAACGAAAATTTGTATATAATATCATTATACTTGAAGAGGTAAAAATATGCAAATAAAAACTTTCAACTCCTTCAATCCGGAACATATTGTATTGTATGATCAAATTTTAAGCCTAACAAAACCTATTAATGATACATATCCGGGACGCACAAAGTGGTTTGTGGAAAAATTTATTCCGGGGCTTCAGAAAAAAGAACGAATGTATATTGTTGCACAAGATGACGACAATACTTTGGCGGGCTGTGTTTTGATTAAAAATACAGAAGAAGAAAAAAAGAT
>JAFYBU010000052.1 GCA_017540065.1 Alphaproteobacteria bacterium | reverse complement strand
TGATTTGGCAAGCAAGCCTGAAATTGTCGCCCTCAATAAATGTGACAGTTTAACGGATGAGGAAATTAAGAAAAAAGTGGCCGCTATTAAACGTGCCACCAAGAAAACGCCGTATGTCATTTCGGCTGTGGCACACCAAGGAACAACCGACTTGATGCGCGCCGTGATTCCGTTTCTAAAATAAAAGGTTCGAAAACCTTAAGTTTTACCCAACGTTTCCAGTAACACGGTTCCTTTGGCAGAACGTGCCTGCATGTATTGGTGACGTAAGGTATCACGTAAATAATGCGGATTAGGAACCTTTCTCATAACAATTGTTCCCGTTTGATCGCTGGATGAAATCGTTACGTCTCCGATATCGGCCCACACATCAATCATACTCTGGTTGGATACGGAATCTACCACACGGAACAATTCAATTTCATCCACGGATTTTGTGAAAATACCGGAAATGATAATCAATCGTTTGTTGGTTAAAGAATAAGAAGTATAGATTCTTTTGTAATAAAGAGCTACCAAAAACAACCCCAAGGTAATTAAAGTCAAAAACCAATACCAGGGATTATATTTAACATCCGCCAAAGATCCGGTTGCATTCCAAAAAAATTGTTCATCTGCACGGACAACTTTTTGTAAAATAGGAAAATCAGACATTACCTCTCCTTTCTTTTTCTTTATTTTAATCCCTTATTTTTCAAAAAGCAAGTCTTTTTGACATAATAAGATATGTATTTGACATATAAGGATATTTATTTTCAAAAAATGATGTAAGAACACTGGATTTTATCCTTTTTTATGCCCAAAGTTTTTATGCTTCAACTGATTAAAACAATGAAAGGAGAATCAAATGAAGAAAGTATTATTATCAACTTTAGCTGCGGTTACTTTGTTGACGGCCGGCATTGCCAACGCAGGCAATGACTTTTATTCACCCAGCCATGCATATACAGTTATGCAATTGGGGTATGGTTTAGGGGATAGCTCTTACAAAGAACACGGTATTGCCAATATCGGGATGGGGTATCATTTCAATGAATACATGCGTTCTGATCTGACGGTCGGCTGGCGTGGTTTGGGTAAAGTCAAAGTGGGGGACCATAAAACAGATTTTTGGGCAGTTCCCGCTTTGATGAATGTTTATGCCACAATGCCGATTGCACATGGTTTTGGTATTTATGCAATGGGCGGATTGGGTATGTCCATGAACAGAACTGATAAAAAAGATGATCTGTTTAAAGCCAAAACAAAATTTAATTTTGCTTGGAACGTCGGGGGTGGTATTGAATATCAATGGTGCCCAAATTGGTCTGTTGATTTGGGATATCGTTTCACCGATTTGGGACAAGCCCGTGTTAAGGATAAAGCCGGTTATACAGGCAAGACAAAAGCAGATTTACGTTCGCATGATGTGTTGATGTCTTTGCGTTATTACTTTTAGGTTGGGGCAACCTTTCAAAGAACAGGTCTGATTTTAAGACCTGTTCTTTTGTTAAAAAAATCTTTGATTTTTATTAAAAAAGGCGTATAATAATCCCATGATTCAAGAATTAACGGTTTATCATTTGAAAGATTTTGAAGGGTTACGCAAAGCCGGTCGGTTGGCGGCCGAGGTGTTGGATTATATCACGCCCTTTGTAAAATCGGGTGTTTCCACGGGGGAATTGGATGATAAAATGGATGCTTATATCACAGAACATGGCGGACGGACGGCATGTCGCGGATATAATGGTTATCCCAAATGTACTTGTATTTCTCCAAATCACGTGATTTGTCACGGGATTCCGTCTTATGACAAGATATTGGAAAGTGGCGATATCATCAATATTGATGTGACAGTAATCGTGGACGGTTGGTATGGTGATACTTCGCGGATGTATTATGTGGGAAAGCCTTCTGTCAAAGCCAAACGTTTGGTGGAAACAACATATGCCACCATGATGGCGGGAATCAACGCGGTAAAGCCCGGGGGGTATTTGGGCGATGTCGGGGCAATTATGGAAGAAGTTGCCTTAAAAGAAGGATTTACAACGGTTCATGATTATTGTGGCCATGGGATTGGACGTATTTTTCATGGGGCTCCGAATGTTTTGAATTACGGTAAGCGGGGAACGGGTGTCAAATTGGTGCCGGGTCTTGTCTTTACGGTTGAACCGATGGTGAATACGGGTTCAAAAGATACAATTACTTTGGCGGACGGATGGACTACCGTCACGCGTGACAGAGGTTTGTCGGCGCAATTTGAACATACTTTAGGGGTAACGGAAGACGGAATTGAAATTTTTACACTTTCGCCCAAAGGCTATACTTTTCCCCCATATAAGGATAAATAAATGACAGATCAACCCGATTATTTAGGTCATCGTGCGCGAGTGATAGAAAAATTTATGACCTATGGAGCAACGGTTTTTGCTGATTATGAATTTTTAGAATTAATTTTAATGTGCGCGATTCCGCGAATTGATGTCAAACCTTTAGCAAAACAATTGTTATCAATGTTCGGATCATTAAATGGTGTTTTGACGGCGGATGCAAAAGATTTGATGAAAATTAAAGGGATCAAGAATCATACGGCGTTGCTTTTGAAGGTGATGTTGGCAACCTGTCAAAAAGTGGCTACGGAAAAAATAAAAGAAGGACCTGTTTTGAAAGATTGGACAAATTTGATGGCGTATTGTCAAATGATTTATGCAAACGAAACAGTGGAAAAAATGTATATTTTGTTTTTGAATCATGGGCTTCGTTTAATTTATTCCGAAATGCATCAAAAAGGAACGGTTGATCATATTCCCGTGTATCCCCGGGAAATTTTAAAACGCGCATTGGATTTGAATGCTGCTTCGGTTGTTATGATGCACAATCATCCGTCAGGGGATGCCAATCCTTCCCAGAATGATATAGAAGCCACAAAGGCTGTTCGTCAATTATTGGAAACGGTTGGAATTCAATTAGTTGATCATTTGATTATTGGTAAATCCCAGAATGTGTATTCTTTCAGAACGCACGGTATTTAATGTTATTGTTTAAAGTAGTCTTTTAATCGATTATATAATTTCATCAACTCTTTTTTATTTTTTTGCAGTGAAATTGTCTGATTACTTTCTTGATCCTTGTTGATGCGCCCCAAAATTTTATTTTGACGGGTAATGTATGTTTTAGCATCGCCACTGGCTATTTTTTTAGCATATTCCGTGTTGAAATACTTTTCGTGATACCCACGTTCCCACGCTAACCGAGTTCTGTCTGCATCCCAGAGGCATGCACAGATATAATCACTGGCTTGTGAGCCGGTTGTATGCATTCTAATCGCCGTTAAAACTGTTTCTTTTTCGGTATCTGTCAGCCTTTTTGGAAAACGATTCATCACTTTTTGGGCAAGCGGAAGTGCCCTTTCAGCATGACCCGGATCTTCATTATCATTGATTCTAGCCATATCATGACAAGCAGCCGCAAATATAACCGGGATGGGATTTTTACCCAGTTCTAAAGCGTAATCGATTGCTCTGAAAACGACAGCATCTGTGTGATCTTCCAGCCCATGATAACCTTTCAATGGCTGAGTAGCATATTTTTTCACATAGGGCAAAACTTTCTTTTGATAAAAGTCAAAGTATTCTTTAATTTGTGCATCTTTTTCTAATTTTTCCATCACTCATCTCCGATTTTCAGGGCTTCAATGAAGGCGTTTTGCGGAATTTCTACGGATCCGAATTGACGCATACGCTTTTTGCCTTCTTTTTGTTTTTCCAAAAGCTTACGTTTGCGGGTAATGTCACCCCCGTAACATTTTGCCGTTACATCCTTGCGATAGGCAGAAATATCTTCGCGGGCGATAATTTTACCCCCGATACTGGCTTGAATGGGAATTTTGAATTGATGGCGCGGAATTAAATCTTTTAACCGGGCGCAGATTTGACGACCGCGCCGTTCTGCTTGTGACCGATGTACTAAAAAGGCCAAAGCATCCACTGGTTCCCCGTGCACCAAGATATTGACGCGCACCAAATCGGATTCAGCATATCCGTCCACTTCATAATCAAAGCTGGCATATCCGCGAGAAATGGATTTCAATCGGTCGTAAAAATCAAACACAATTTCGTTCAGGGGCAAACGGTAAACGGCCATAGCACGATTTCCAACATAAGTTAAATCC
>JAFYBU010000051.1 GCA_017540065.1 Alphaproteobacteria bacterium | reverse complement strand
GGCCATGCCAAACATTTTGGGATTGAGTCCGGATTTGCGAAAAGGAATGGGACCCCAATATGTGGATACAGGGATTACCGAAGAGCACGCGATTGCTTTTGCATCCGGTGTTGCCAAGGCCGGTGGTAAACCGCTGGTGGGAACGGCGGCCACCTTTATTCAACGCACCTATGACCAAGTATCGCAAGATGTATGCATCAACAATAATCCGGTAACGATTTTACTCAATTATGCCTCATTGGATGGCTTGACGGATGTGACACATTTGGGTGTTTTTGCGCTGTCTGCGTTTTCAAACATCCCCAACCTGGTTGTGCTGGCCCCGACATGTAAGCAAGAATACTTGAATATGTTGAATTGGTCTGTGGATCAAAAAGAGCATCCGGTGATGATTCTCATTCCCGGAAATGCCGTCACTTCACGCGAAGCAGATGAAGACTTTAGCAAACTTAACACCTATAAAGTGGAACAATCCGGGGAGAAAGTGGCTATTTTGGCCTTGGGTGATTTCTATCAAAAAGGGGAAGAATTGGCCGAGCAAATTGAAGCACAATTGGGATTTAAGCCCACTTTGATTAACCCCAGATTTGCGAATGGTGTGGATGAAAAATGCTTAAAAGATTTGCAAAAAAATCACAGTCTTGTTATCACAATGGAAGATGGTATTTTAGATGGTGGTTTTGGGCAAAAGGTTGCTAGCTTTTATGCTTTGACCAACATGAAAGTTAAAAACTATGGCTTAAAACGGGAATTCTATGACCGTTATAATCCGGCAGAACTTTTGAAAGAACTGGGTATGACACCCGAACAAATCATTTCAGATATTAAAAATTTAATATGAAAGGATAATAAATGAAAGTATTACTAATCAACGGAAGTCCGCATAAAGAAGGATGCACATTTACTGCCTTAAGCGAAGTGGCCAATACTTTAAATAAAAACGGTATTGAAACGGAAATCTATCACATTGGGGTAAAGCCGATTGCCGGGTGTATCGCTTGCATGAAATGTAAGGAAAGTGGCAAGTGCATTTTTGATGACGGAGTCAATGAACTCGGTGCCCGATTGGATGAATTTAACGGCATTATTTTGGGAAGCCCTGTTTATTACGCGGGACCTAGCGGACAAATTTGCTCTTTCTGCGATAGATTCTTTTTTGTGAATGCACCAAAGTTGGCCGGTAAATTAGCGGCCGCCGTTGTATCTTGCCGGCGTGGTGGTGCAACCGCTTCCTTTGACCGCTTGAATAAATACTTTACCATTTGTAAGATGCAGGTTGTCGGCTCACAATATTGGAACATGGTGCATGGTCATACGCCTGATGATGTTAAAAAAGACAAGGAAGGATTGCAAACAATGCGCACTTTAGGACAAAATATGGCGTGGTTGTTAAAGTGTATTGAAGTGGGTAAGAAAAATGGTATTAATAAACCCGAATATGAACCTATTACATTTACCAGTTTTCCAGACGGCAAATAAAGGAGAAAAAATGACAATTTATGATTATAATGTTCCAAAAACAGATGGGAGTGAATTAAATCTTTCGGAATTTAAGGGGAAAGTGATACTGATTGTGAACACAGCAACCGGATGTGGCTTTACCCCCCAATATGAAGCCATCGAAAAAATCTATGAAAAGTATCATGACAAAGGTTTGGAAGTGGTTGATATTCCATGCAATCAGTTTGGGCATCAAACACCGGGAACAGATGAAGAAGTGCATCAGTTTTGTCAATTGCACTATAAAACTCAATTTCCTCAAATGAAAAAGTCCGATGTCAATGGGGAAAACGAACTGCCGCTTTACACTTACCTCAAATCACAAAAAGGATTTACAGGTTTTGGTGCGCATAAATTATCCGCTTTATTGGCAGAAATGTTGGCAAAAGATGATCCTGATTGGGATCAAAAGCCGGATATCAAGTGGAATTTTACCAAGTTTTTGGTCAATCGTCAGGGTGAAGTGGTTGAACGTTTTGAACCGACTGCCGATATGAAAGATGTTGAAACAAAAATTGCTGAACTAATTTAAAGGAGAAAAAAATGAAGAAAAATATTAAAAAAGAGTTGATTATGGCACCCATGCC
>JAFYBU010000050.1 GCA_017540065.1 Alphaproteobacteria bacterium | reverse complement strand
CCCCCCCCTCTTTTTTTAGAAAACGTAACGATATCCGAGGTAAACCTGATGTACTTCTGTTTCAATGGGGATTTCGTTCTTATTTCCGTCAGTATAATTTTCTTTTGCAAAACGGACATAGCGATATCCCAAATCAACGTTGGTGGAACGACTGATGGCTAAACTGACTCCGGTTCCTACATTCCACATAAATTTATTGTTTTTATCGTTAACATCAGGATCGCCCTTTATTTCCGAACCATACATACCGATCCCTGCGTTAAAGAAAGGACGGAACATAGATCTGACGGGAACGTCATAATAAAACTGTGCAGAAAGTCCGTTGGCATTATAACTGATTTTTTCATTGGCCCCTTTGTAATTAACTTTGGTATTCATCATCAGTTCCAATGCACCGCGTACAGAACCGACACGTCCCCCCAAAGCTAACGTGGAAACGAAACTGCCGTCTTTTTCCATCTTTTTGTTGATTTTAGATCTCATCAAAGAACCACCCGCCATCAAACCGACATATATACCGCTGTGTAAAGCAGCAGACACAGGAAAAGACCAAAGTAAACTGGCTGCCAACAAAGACAAAATAAGATTTTTTCTACGCATGGTTCATCCTTTCTATAGCCTTATTTTATAAAAAGTTATTTCGCTTTGCAAGAAAAAAATGCATTTCATAATTTGACAAAGGAAAATCATCATGTTATAATAGAAGGGCAAGGAGGAAAAATGCCCCGGAAAAAACAGAAAAAAAAGTCGCGTCAAAGTAAAAGTCTTTACATTTACATGGCATTGGTAACCATGGCTGTTGTTCATTTTTATGCAAAGCCTTTCAAACGCGGACTGGGGATTTTGAACCGTCGTTTGCGGCAGGCCAGTCAGGAAAAAAACAGTTTGCGCGCCCAATTATCGTTGAATCAAAATCAACAACCGTTGGCGCCAATTGATGCGGCACCGGTGGTGATGAAGCAAAGAAAAAACCGCGCTTCAAAATAAAAACTTGCATTTTTTCAAAAAAAAGAGTATAATAAAAAACGTTCGGGTGTTCTCCTGAATTTATTTCCCATATTTTTTTTGAGGTGTTCTTATGCAATTGAAAGATTTGAAACAAAAATCCCCTGCTGAATTATTGCGTCAAGCGGAAGAATTAGGGGTTGAAAATGCCGCCAGCTTACGTACGCAAGATTTAATGTATGCTATTTTGAAACATTTGGCGCAAACCGAAAATACTTTATATGCTGAAGGCGTATTGGAAGTAATGCCGGATGGTTTTGGCTTTTTGCGTTCTCCTGAAGCCAATTACCTGGCAGGTCCTGATGATATTTATGTGGCTCCTGCTCATATTAAAAAATGGGGTTTACGCACCGGGGATACTTTATCAGGTGAAATTTGTGCCCCCAATAACAATGAAAAATACTTTTCTTTAAGCAAGTTAAACACCGTTAATTTTGTGAAACCGGAAGAATTACGTTATCGTGTGAACTTTGATGATTTAACACCTCTTTATCCGCAAGAACCCATCACAATGGAACACGAACCGACTTCTGTGGAAGATCAAAAGGATTTGACTTCGCGCATTATTGATTTAATTTGTCCGCAAGGGAAAGGTCAACGAAGCCTTATCGTTGCTCCGCCGCGCACGGGTAAAACAGTGATGTTGCAAAACATTGCGCATGCCATTACGGCTAATTATCCTGACGCTCATTTAATTATGTTATTGATTGACGAACGTCCGGAAGAAGTGACAGATATGATTCGTTCTGTGAAGGGGGAAGTGATTTCATCTACCTTTGATGATCCTGCTACACGCCACGTACAAGTTGCCGAAATGGTGATTGAAAAAGCAAAACGTTTGGTGGAACATAAAAAAGATGTGATTATTTTGTTGGATTCTATTACGCGTTTGGCGCGTGCTTATAACACAGTTGTCCCCAGCTCCGGTAAAGTTTTGACCGGTGGTGTGGATGCCAACGCTCTTCAAAAACCCAAACGCTTTTTTGGTGCTGCCCGTAACATTGAAGAAGGTGGTTCGTTAACCATTTTCGGAACTGCGCTGGTGGATACGGGGTCTCGTATGGACGAAGTGATCTTTGAAGAATTTAAGGGAACCGGTAACAGTGAAATTGTTTTGGATCGGAAAGTTTCTGACAAACGTATTTTCCCGGCCATTGATATCACAAAATCCGGTACACGTAAGGAAGAATTATTGGTGCCGAAAGGACGCTTACCAAAAATGTGGATGTTGCGTCGTGTGTTGATGCCGATGGGTGTGACGGAATCCATGGAATTTTTAATGGAAAAATTACGTCCTACAAAAACAAATGATGACTTTTTTAATTCAATGAATCAATAAGGAAACAGATATGCCAGCAAATTTAAAAGTAAAAGTTTTGAAAAAAACAAAAGATGCACCTTATCCGGAACATGTAATTATAGACAGAGAAGATTCTTCTGAGGGGGCGCATCTGTATTTTGATCAAGGGAATTTGGTAAAATTCGTTTATATGAAACGACCACAATCACCTGTTCAAATGGAATGGAATGAAGAACAAAAAAAGTATACGATTGTTCCGCCTCCCTATCAGGTAGAGGCAGCTTATGATGTATTTCAAAATCATTATCGTCCTACTCCTTCCTTTGCTCAGCGTGATTGCACTGTTCCGACAAGTTTTTGTATTTTTAAGGTTTCTAATCATTGG
Source organism: Alphaproteobacteria bacterium (assembly GCA_017540065.1). GTDB lineage: Bacteria > Pseudomonadota > Alphaproteobacteria > CAAHEQ01 > UBA3637 > UBA3637. The sequence goes on along the minus strand of JAFYBU010000050.1, from coordinate 906 downwards.
AAAGAATCTATCGTTACGTTTTTGGATCCGAATGAAAATCGTTTTGCAGTTGTATTAGATTTGCAAGGGAAATGTAAGGCAAATCAGTATATGGAATCGTGGGGGGCAGAGGTGAAAACAATATATCCGCATCAAAAAAGAAGAACATGTCCAACACCCAGTATCATAAAAAAAGAACGCACATAAAAAAAACGTTAGAAACAATAGATGAAGAACTGAAAGGTTATTTTTCAGATAATTCTTCTTTGTTAATTGAATTACAGGTAGAACGATTAAAATTATTGGACAGATTAAGGTATTTCCGTCCTTATAACCAAAAGGATGTCGCCTATCGTAAAAAGGTGTTAGAAACATTTCCTCCATGGGGAGCGGAAAACGTTCCTGATAATTTACGCTTGGTGTTTCATGGGACAACATTGGCAAACACAGAACGTATTTTAAATTCCGGACGCATTTGTTCGGGATATGACAGATGGACAGTTCACACCAGCGGGGATAATTCCGGAGAATTTTCTGTTTCCACAAAAGATTTTTTGGAAATATCCATGCACTATCATATGGACATGGTTGAAACATACAAAGAATACGAATGGTTTGTTCCGTCTGGATGTTTATTTGTTTTGCAATTGAATGAATCAGAATATCAATTTGCACAGGAACAACAAAGGGTCCATAATGTCCAATTCAAAAAAAATCCGGAAAAATTGTATGCGATTATCACAACACCGGAAAATCAAAAAAAAGTAAAATGGTGGATGCAAAAAAATAATTTTTTTCCTGACAAAGTATTTGATTTTGCTGGCTTTCAGGAAAAAATTGAACAAGAAAATTTGTTTCTTTACTTGATGGGGCAATCAAGACAGAAGTAATAAAAATTAATTTTTTTTGAAAAAAATGATTTTTTTT
>JAFYBU010000004.1 GCA_017540065.1 Alphaproteobacteria bacterium | reverse complement strand
GATGCGTGAAGGTGAAAAAGGAGAGGGCATGGTCTTTTCTGGTCGTCAAGAAATTGAACACGCTTTGTTTGAAAAGGCCGTTTCTTTGCACGCCAAAATCAAAGTGCGTTTGGAAATTACCGATGACAATGGTGAACGTGTCACAAAATTGGTGGAAACAACCCCTGGACGCGTGATTTTGTCCGAAGTGTTACCGACCACCGGAAAGGTGCCGTTCAGCTTGATTAACCGTCAAATCGGTAAAAAGCAAGTGGCCGAAATTTTGGGCATTGTGTATCGCGAATGCGGTCAAAAAGAAACATGTATTTTTGCTGATAATATCAAGGCTATGGGCTTTAAGAACGCTGCCAAAGCCGGTATTTCCATTGGTAAAGATGACTTTATCATTCCTGCCGAAAAGAAAAAATTGTTGGCAGCAACCGAAGCTAAAGTCAATGAATTTGAACAACAATATCAAGACGGTTTGATTACCCGTTTGGAAAAATACAACAAAGTCGTGGATGCTTGGGTGGCTTGTACAGACGCTGTGGCAAAAGCCATGATGAAAGATATTTCCAAAGCTGAACCCGGCAAACCCGTGAACTCAGTCTTTATGATGTCCGATTCCGGTGCGCGCGGATCTGCTACTCAGATGCGTCAGTTGGCCGGTATGCGTGGTTTGATGACAAAACCGTCAGGTGAAATTATTGAAACGCCGATTCGTTCTAACTTCAAAGAAGGGTTGACCGTTTTGGAATACTTTAACTCCACACACGGTTCTCGTAAAGGTTTGGCCGATACCGCTTTGAAAACAGCTAACTCCGGATATTTGACCCGTCGTTTGGTGGATGTGGCCCAAGATGCCATTATTACCATGGAAGATTGCGGGACAGATAAAGGGATCACCATTCAACCGATTATTGAAGGCGGGGACGTGATTGCTACAACCGGTGAACGTATTTTAGGCCGGACAACAGCCGAAGATGTGAAACATCCTGAAACAGGGGAAATCATTATTCCGCGGAACAAGTTGGTGGATGAACAAGACGTGGCAAAAATCGACGCTTTGGGCATTGATTCCGTTAAGATTCGTTCTGTTTTGACCTGTGAAGCCGAAGATGGTATTTGTGCCGCTTGTTACGGACGCGATTTAGCCAGAGGAACACCGGTGAATTTGGGCGAAGTGGTGGGTATTATCGCCGCTCAATCCATTGGTGAACCGGGAACTCAGTTGACTTTGCGTACCTTCCACGTCGGTGGAACGGCGCAACGTGGTGCAGATGCTGCAGTGGATGCCGCCTTTGATGCTCAAGTTCGTTTGGGACAAGGCATTATCGTGAAAAATTCACAAGGCGCCTCTGTTGTCCTTTCTCGTAACTTTGAAATTTCCTTGTTGGATGCCAACCATCGTGAAAAAGCACGTCATAAGGTTCCTTACGGTGCCAAATTGATGGTGGAAGATGGTCAGGAAGTGAAAAAAGGAACACGTTTGGCCGAATGGGATCCGTATTCAACCCCGATGATTGCTGATGCAGACGGTGTTGCCAAATACGAAGACATCATTGCCGGTAAGACTTTGGATGAACGTACAGACGCTTCCACAGGGCTTACAGAACGCATTATTATGGAACCGGATAAACAATCTTCTTCCAAAAACTTGCGTCCGACAATTGCGATTGTGAACGGAAAAGGCAAAGCCGTTAAGACAAGTAAGGGCGTGGAAGCCAAAACTTACTTGCCAAAAGGTGCTATTATCACCGTTAAAGACGGTCAAGAAATCCATATCGGTGACGTGTTGGCTTTGGTGGCTAGAGATTCCAAGACAAAGGATATTACGGGCGGTTTGCCACGTGTGGCAGAATTGTTTGAAGCCCGTCATCCGAAAGATGCTGCTATTATGGCTGAAGCCGCCGGTCGTGTGGAATATGATACAGACTTCAAGTCCAAACGCGTGATTAACGTGGTGGATGATGAAGGTCATAAACATGCCCACTTGATTCCGAAAGGACGGACACCGGCCGTGTATGAAGGCGATATCGTTCAAAAAGGTGATTTGATTGTGGAAGGGCCTTTGGCACCGCACGACATCTTGCGTATTTTGGGCGTAGAAGCTTTAGCTCATTACTTGGTGAAGGAAGTTCAGGCTGTGTATCGTTTGCAGGGTGTGCGTATCAACGACAAGCATATTGAAGTGATCGTGCGTCAAATGATGCGGAAGTTGGAAGTTGTTGATCCGGGTGATACCACTTTGTTGGAAGGCGAACAAGTTGAAAAAGCTCAACTGATTAAAGAAAACTTGAAGGCCGAAAAAGCAGGTGGTAAGCCGGCAAAAGTTGCCCCTGTGTTGTTGGGTATTACCAAGGCATCTTTGCAGACCAGCTCGTTCATTTCTGCTGCATCCTTCCAAGAAACAACACGTGTGTTGACAGAAGCTGCCGTTGCTGGCAAGACAGATACCTTGCACGGATTGAAGGAAAACGTGATTGTGGGTCGGTTGATTCCTGCAGGAACGGGTGCTGAAGTTCGTCGTTTGCGTCAAATTGCTAGTGAACGCGATAAGGAAATCTTGGCAGCACGTAATAAGGAAACACATAACGTTGCAGAAGGTGAAACTGAAAAGCCTCAAGAATAACGAAAAAAATGGAAAAATATCCCCGTCCGCAAGGGTGGGGATGTTTTTTTGCAAAACCACTTGACAAGCGATATTCCTTTTGCTACAATATTCTGGTCTAGTCCGAAAGGAGGGCGCCGAGGCTTTGTCGAAAACGAGAGGTTCTTGGCTATATCGCTTAATGAAAGGATATAAAATGAACGCTAGCTATGCTTTAACATTTCCATCATTTCAAGGGGGGCTTCCCCGTTATTTGGCCGAAATCAACAAGTTTCCGATGCTGGAAGCTGATCAAGAGTACATGTTGGCAAAACGGTATCATGAAACCGGTGATATTGAGGCCGCACACAAATTAACAACATCACATTTGCGCTTGGCTGCAAAGGTGGCAATTTCTTTTCGTCATTACGGTTTGGCTTTGTCAGATTTAATCAGCGAAGCTAATATTGGTTTGATGCAAGCCATTAAAAAGTTTGATCCGGATAAGGGGTTCCGTTTGGCAACCTATGCTATTTGGTGGATTAAGGCGGCCGTTTCCGAATTTATTTTGAAGTCGTGGTCTTTGGTGAAAATCGGGACAGTAGCTACACAAAAGCGTTTGTTTTATAACTTGCATAAAATTAAATCCAAATTAGGATTATATGGGGATTCGGGCATTTCTGATGAAACGGCGGATTATATTTCCAAAACATTAAAGGTATCGCGCAAAGATGTTTTTGAAATGGAACAACGTTTGGCTGGGGATTCATCATTAAATGCGCCTGTTTCAACAGATTCTGGAACAAATTTCCAAGAAATGTTGGCCGATGATGAAGAAACAATCGAAGAACGTTTGGGGGACAGCCAGGATTTGGCCTTAAAAAAACGCTTGTTAGCAGATGCCTTGAAGACTTTGTCTGAACGCGAACAATCCATTTTACAAAAACGTTATTTGTCCGAACATCCGCAAACATTGGAAGATTTGGGGGCTGAATTTCATATCAGCCGTGAACGTGTGCGTCAGATTGAAACAAAGGCCTTTGAAAAAGTGAAAAAAGCAATGCAGGCCAGTGCACAAAAGTTGGCGCTTGTCTAAGGCGACATTTTTCTCTTGACATTTTGTTAAAAATCGGGCATAATAGCACGTACATTTCGTGGAGAGGTGGCCGAGTGGTTAATGGCAGCAGACTGTAAATCTGCCCTCTTATGAGTTCGGTGGTTCGAATCCACCCCTCTCCACCAGTTTAGGTAAGTCGCCATTTTTGGCGACTTTTTCTTTTGTTTTCAATAACTTATACGAGTCCGTGTAAGGTTGCGCCAATGAAGGCCAAAAATTCAACCAACACGGACTCCCTAATCAGAAAAATCCTTTGAAATCAATATCCGACATTTGGGATAACACAAATTCTTCCCAGAAAACTTTAATATAAAAACCTGTTGACTTTACGACAGATTTTTTGTTTAATAAAATATAAAATTTGAGTAGAAAGGAAAGAAAATGGAAAAAGATTTTTTATTACCAGATATTTTGAAGGGATTGAACAGGCTTTGTACTCGGGTTGATCATATTAATAATGCACAGATTGATTTTTCTAATACTTTAACCCAGTTACGTGCGCAAATTGAATCTGTGCTATGGAAAGTTTCTGTTCCCGTATCTTACATAAAAAATGATTGGAATAGGAGTTGTTTAGATAAATTTCTTTCAGAGTTAGAAAAGTTGAATTATGAAGAGTGTTATAAAAAATTAATAGCCAATCTTGATGATCAAAGTATAACAATCATCAATAAAATTTTAGGAAGAATAGCTGTGTCGAAAAATCATGAAGGAGTAGTATATGATCTTTTTGATAACGATGAAATAGAAATTATCAAAAGGTTACCACAAACTTTTTGGAATTGTATTTTACGACTTAATGATAACTGTTATGCATACCATAATTATTTCTTGCCGATAAATCATTTTGAAGTTTGTGTTTTCAGAGATAAGCACGAAATTGAAAATACGAATAAAGATTATTTTAAAGACAAGGATATTATAGATGCTGGTGGATTTATTGGTGATAGTGCAATTATTTTTTCTGATTATACCAGTAAAAATGTTTACAGCTTTGAACCGACAAAGGAAAATTATGAAATAATGTTGAAGACTTTGAAGTTAAACAATAAAAAAAACGTTATTCCTGTTAATATTGGCTTAGGAGATAAAAAAGAGGAAAAACAAATATTTTTTGATGGATCTGCCAGTGGCTTATTTGAAACGATTAGTACTAAAAGAAAAGAAAATATACAGTTAATTACACTGGATAGTTATGTTGAAGAACACAACTTAAATGTTGGTTTAATTAAATCGGATTTGGAAGGTTTTGAACAACCGTTTTTGAGAGGGGCTGAAAAAACAATTAAAAGGCAAAAACCCACTTTATTAATCAGTATTTATCATTGTGCTGATGACTTTTTTAAGATTAAACCAATGATCGAATCTTGGAATTTGGGATATAAGTTCAAAGTTGTAAAACCCGTTGATGGCAATGTGTTATTAGAAACGATGTTAATTGCTGAAATTGAAAAATGATTTTCTGTTCTTTTTAAATTTTAGTTTTTTAACCTTAACAAAAAATTGGTCCGTACTATGCAAGACCTCCTCCACCAGTTCTTGGATAGCGTCCGAAAAGGACGCTTTTTTCTTTTGTTTCCAAACACATATGCGAGTCCGTGTGCAATCGACAAAAAATCATCAAATTTTCCACCCACACGGACTTCACAATCTGAAAAATCCTTATTTATCAATATAAAAATTCTGGGATGCCCTAAAAACACCCCAGAAAATGTAAAGGTTAAAAAAGAAACTTTTTATTCACCTTTTCCTTTTCGTTTGGATGTAGCTTTCTTTACTACAATCTCACCATTAGTAATACCTTTTTTTAAGGTTTCTAGAAGTTCGCGAGGAGACATTCTATTCAAACGTTGTTGCAATTTATCATCTATCCGTTTGGGTGGATCTTTTAATCTGCCTTCAGCTTTTAATTCGTCGTAATAGTCTTGCCAATATTTTCCCGTCGGTTTACATCCCCGCATAAAAACAGGTTCAACCGCGTCAAGTATCTCACGACCATTCATGGTACTATGTACCACCCTCAAATAATGATTGCCATCAAATTTTTCTGGGTTAAAGGCGGCACTATCGATTGCTGTTTTTAAAAAAGGTCTAAGCGAAGCATACTTAACAAAATAACCAATCAACGGACCTTTGACTAAGCCGGTTGTAATATCCGCCTTTGGACCATCTTTTCCTTTCGCATTTAACATAATCTTAAAAGCTTTCCGATAAAAATTTTCCTGTTCTTTTGATAAGGATTTGTCAGAAAAACGATGTATAAAACTTTCTAATAAACGATTACCTTCACCATCTTCCATAATATCCACCGAATCAGATTTCATAAAATTTGACAGGGTTAAAAGGGCTTTGTTTTCATCTTGGGGTAAAATTTCATCATTTGCCAAATGAGCTAAAAATTTAGCCATTTGTTTCTGTTTAGATAAATCATTTCCTTTGTTTCTGGCCATCCAGCCTTCATGGGTTAAACGAGATTCTGTTTCTTTTCTTCCCAAGCGTTTTCCACCTTCAAAAGCATTTTTAACCCCTTGAACATGTGCTTGGCGCTGAGCTTCATTCTTTTGGGTCAAGCCCCTCTTTTCCGCTTCTAACTTGGCATTTTCTGCACGCAATTCCGCCAATTCTTGTTGTAACGTATTGTTTGCTTCTTCGGCTTTTTTTCGTTCTTTTGCTACTTTTCCTGTTAAAGCATCCCACATATCTGAAAAAATTCCCATTTTATTTCCTTTCATTTAGGTTTTTCTGAATTTAAACTAGCAAAACGAAATCCTTTTTGCAACATAAAAATGCAATTTAATATGATTTTTTTAGTCCGTGTCATGCAAGACCTCCTCCACCAGTTCGAATAAGTCGTCAGAAATGGCGACTTTTTTGTTTTTGAAATGATATGCAAATCCGTGTTAATGTGGTCTTTGTTTATTTTTCTTCGATTTTTTCATCGCAATAACGTCCTGTCCAACCGTCAGCGCAATAGCAACCTCTTTCTTTTTGGGAAAAAGAACCGTGTTTGCCACAATTTACAAAAATACAAGCCTCATATTCACAAAGATATCCGCATAAAAATTCTGGAGTGTCTTCCCCCAAAATAATGGAGAGCTATTTCATGAATTTAATTGTTCTCTTTTTTGTTCCTTTTAAGAGAAAATCTGGCATCCACAAAGTAGTAATCTAGAAAAATCCACAAGAAAACCAAGATGACTAAAATTGATTTGAAAAGGTATTTAATTTTTTCTCCATATAATTCAACCATCTCATCTGTTTTGATGGCAAAAAAAGTCATTGTAGGGGTCATTATTACAATAAAGATTAAAGTTGATAATAACTTAGTTGGCATTCTTTTCATTTGATTTCCTGTTCCTTGTTATTTTACTATCTTAAAAAGTATATTGCAACATCTTTCAATCCGTGTGGTATCAGACAGCCTTTTCCTGATAAAAAAGCCGCCCAGGAAAGGGCGACTTTTGTAAATTAACAAAACAAGTTACACGTTTTTATTTTTTGTTGGATGAGCGGCCTTTTTCCCGGCCTTTTTCGGAGCCCCTCTTAATTTTCGTTCTAAGCACCTTTTGGCATCATCTTGAGTTTTAGAACCTTCCCCGCATGCTTTGAATGCTTCGTTGAATTTATCTGCGGGTTGGGAGTGCGTTGCAAGGTACATAGCTTGTTTTTTTTCAGGGTCTTTCCCCTCTTCCTTTCTTGTTTTTGCATGTCTGCCAGCAACGCGGCTCATGCGTACTTGATACATCTTTTGAGCAACTGCAACACATTCTTCGGAAGCGGTGTCTTTATTTTCACAAAAGACATTATTTTGTGCGGAAACCGCACAGGAAAAACCAAGCAAGAGGAACAGGACAAAGTAATTTTTTTTCATTTTAATCTCCTTTTCTTATACAAGACCATCTTCAGTTTAATTAAAAAAAATACATTTGTCAATATTAAATTTTTATTTTGTGCGGTATGGGGGCGTTTGTGCGGGTTTTGGCTTGACATTTTGCCGTTAAAGAAATAGACTTTGGTATGTAAATCCGCGGAGAGGGAAGAAAAATGAGGAGCGTTGTTGCTTTATCTCTTTTGTTTTTGTATACCGTTTGCGAATATGCCGCCTATGTTCCGCAAATGGTGAAGTTAATAAAGACCAAATCGGCCGACGATTTAAGCATTACATCGTGGCTGACTTGGGTTTTGGCTGGCGTATGTTATTTGCTGTATATTTTGTTGGAATGCCCAGAAGCAGGGGTTATTTTTGTGGCCTCTATGAATTTGATTTTCTTAATAACGGTGAGCGTGTTAACCGCGTATTATCAAAAACCACAAAAACGTGTCGGAAAAACGCGCAAGAAGCGTCGGTTGGTGCGGTAAAAAAATTTCTTGAAAATATATTGACATAATTCTTTGTTTGTGTTTGAATGAAGATAAACAAGGAGGTATAAAATGTCGAAGATATTGGATTGGATTGACAAAAACGCGATGCTTACAATGACTATTACCGGAATTGGAAGTATAGCGGCCGGAGCAGGGGCGGTTCCTTTATTGATGATGGAAAAAACTTCCGGTAATTTGTTGGGTTTTACCAGCCTTTTTTTGGGCGGAACGACGATAGCGATGGCGGTACGTGATCTTTGCTATTTATACAGAGATGCCAATCCTTGCAAGGTAAAGAATCCTGTAAAAAGTAATACTTCCGCGCATGAACGGACTGTGGATCATTCAAAGACTGCTCCGTCCAAAGCGCCGGCGCCAAACGTTGTTCAAACCAATGTTGTTGAACACAAAAGAACGGGATTGAGGACTTTGCGAAAATCGGGTGTTGAAAGTCGTAATAGAACGGGCGTTGAAAGATAAAACCCTTATGCGGTATTTGGTTGTAAAAAAAGGAAATGCTTCCCCGGAAGTTATTGTGTGGACAAAAAGTCAGTATCCCGTTGAAGTCAGTTTGGGTATTACCAGGGAGTGTACCCATCATGATTATATGAAACAGCATAACATATCTCTATCATATTTCTTCGGTTGGAACGGTGTGTTACAATGTTCAAACGCAACGTGCGGAAGTTTCCGTTTTGCCGTGGGATATTCCGGCACCGAAAGGAGACAGGTTACGGGTTGTAAAAGCGGCCGTAGCTTTTGTAAAGAAACACCCAGAATTGTTGTCGGATGTTCAGTATGAGTGGAATGAATATCTATGGTTAAAACGTCAGGAAAAATTAGCAGGACGTAAATAATTTAATATGAAACAATAATGGGATATGTTCCCGTATAATTGCCCGACTTTTGATTTTTGTTAACATGCAAAGTGCTGCCCACTTTAACCGTTTGTGTTTTTCCAACGCCTGTTCCACTTAGAGTGAAACTTTCAGAAGGATTTGAAGTAAAGGAATTGACGGTCATGGTTTGTCCGCTTCCGTTACTTAAAGTCGTTGATCCGGGGAGCGTGATGGAAACTTGACGACTTCCTATGCCGGTCACGGTAAATTCACCGGCTGTTAAATTACTGTCAACGAAGCCTATATTTCCTGTGGTTGTGTAGGTTCCGGATGGGGATAAAACAATGGTTGAATCCATGTTGGGGGACAAAAAAGTGCCAAAGTTCATTCCTTGTGTTTCTTCAATGCTTAAAGGTGTTTCCAACGTTATTTCTATATCAAAGTTTTGCGTAGCCGATCTGTTGCCGTATGTAATTGCTCCGGTTCCGTGATAGTTCCCTTCGCCGCAAAAGCCACCGGAAATGGTGACGGTTGCACCAATATTAATATCTTGTGAAGAACCAAACCAAAGGGTGAGAGGAGAGCTTCGGCTGAAAGTAAAATCGCTTACGGTAATTGTACAACCCGGTGTATTGGCCAAAACGACTGATCCACTGCTGGAAAAACGAACAGATTCTATAAAACCGCTCCCTTTTATTCTGATGGTTGCGGCGGCTTTTACGCTGGATGATCCGGCAATCAATCCGTTTAAACCGCTGGTGGAAGAATTGTATGATAAAATTCCACTGGCTCGACTGGCGGTTTGAACGTAGGTCCCTAAATTCATATCCTCTCT
>JAFYBU010000049.1 GCA_017540065.1 Alphaproteobacteria bacterium | reverse complement strand
GAATTACTCAGTGCGTGGTGGATGTTAACGCACCTTGTTTCAAAGAATTGGAAAAAGCACGGCCCGAATCCGTCATTCGCATAGAAGGAAAAGTTGTTTTACGCGACAGCGCCACAGTCAACCCTAAAATGCCAACCGGCGAAATTGAAGTGGTGGTGAATAAAGTGGAAACTTTGGGGGAAGCGCAGGTATTGCCGTTTTTGATTACGGCTGATTCTTCAGAATTATCCGAAGAACAACGTTTAACCTATCGTTTCTTGGATTTACGGCGCGCCAAACCTCACGCCAATATTTTAATGCGTAACAAATTAAACAAATTCGTGCGCGACAGAATGTGGGAAATGGGCTTTACCGAATTTCAAACACCGATTTTAACTTCATCCAGTCCGGAAGGTGCCAGAGACTATTTGGTCCCAAGCCGGGTTCATAAGGGCGAATTTTATGCGTTACCGCAATCTCCGCAACAATTCAAACAGTTGTTGATGGTAGCCGGCTTTGATCGGTATTTCCAATTGGCTCCTTGTTTCCGTGATGAAGATTCACGTGCCGATCGTTCCCCGGGGGAATTTTACCAGATTGACTGGGAAATGTCTTTTGTCAGCCAAGATGAAATTATCGAAGTGGGCGAAAAATTGATTTCCGCTATTTTCAAAGAATTTGCACCGGAAGCCACTTGTTCACAAGCTCCCTTTGTTCGCATTCCGTTTGATGAAGCCATGTTAACCTATGGGACAGACAAACCGGATTTAAGAAACCCGTTAAAAATCGTGGATGTATCGGAAGTTTTCGCCGGTTCCGAATTCGGTATTTTTGCAAACACCGTGGCAGAAGGTGGCTTTGTGCGTGCCATAAAAGCACCTCAATCAGCCGAAAAACCACGCAGTTGGTTTGATAAATTAAATGCCTTTGCGGTGGAAAACGAAATGGGCGGATTGGGTTATATCGTCCGCACTGCAGAAGGAAATAAAGGACCTATTGCCAAAAAATTGGATGACGCACGCCTTGCCAAACTTTTTGAATTAACTGACTTAAAGATCGGCGACAGTGTATTCTTTGTGTGTGGCAAAGGTGAAAAAACAGCTCTCTTTGCGGGAAAAGTACGTAACCTGTTGGGTAAAGAATTAGACCTGTTTGAAAAGAACGCATTCCGTTTCTGCTGGGTCGTGGATTTTCCGTTCTATGAAACAGATCCGGAAACAGGAAAACCCATGTTCAGTCACAACCCATTTTCTATGCCCCAAGGCGAATTGGAAGCATTACAAACCAAGGATCCTTTAACTATCAAAGCTTATCAATTTGATATGGTGGGAAACGGTTTGGAAATGTTATCAGGTGCTATTCGTAACCATCGTCCCGACGTTATGTTCAAGGCCTTTGAAATTGCGGGATATGGTCAGGAAGTCGTTGAAGCTAAGTTTGGCGGAATGTTGAATGCCTTCAGATATGGTGCCCCTCCGCATGGTGGAGCTGCCTTCGGATTTGACCGCATTGTAATGATGTTGGAACATGAAGATTTTATTCGTGAGGTGATCGCATTCCCGTTCAATCAACAAGCGCAAGATTTATTGATGCATGCACCGTCACCCGTAACAGAAAAACAGTTACGAGAAGTGCATATCAAGTTGCGGTAAATATAAATCCCCGGTCATCCGATCGGGGATTTTTTGTTTGACTTAAAAGGGCTTTTTTGCTATAATCTTTCAAAATCAAAAAAGGAGAATAAAAATGCCATTCACTTATCATGAACTGCGTAATTTATGGTTAGACTTTTTTAAATCAAAGGGACACGCCGAAATCCCATCTGCTTCGGTTCTGCCTGAAAATGACCCGACCGTGTTATTTACCACTGCGGGGATGCAACCATTGATTCCTTATTTAATGGGGCAAAAACATCCGTCAGGAACACGCCTCACTGATATTCAAAAGTGTGTGCGTACTAACGATATTTCTGATGTGGGTGATACCAGCCACTTGGCCTTTTTCCAAATGATGGGAAACTGGTCTTTGG
>JAFYBU010000048.1 GCA_017540065.1 Alphaproteobacteria bacterium | reverse complement strand
TTTGTTTCATCTTGTTGTAAAGGCGGAAGCGGGTTTTGAACTTCATTTTGAGGTAGTTCCATTGATCCGAATAATTTTATTTTCAGTTCATCCTTCCAATCTTTAGGTTGAGGTTTATCAGAAATTCCTTCAATGAAGACTAAAGGAGACCCTTTGTAATCTTTTGGTTTGCCCGAATAGATGATATTTTTATTGTCGCTGGAAAAAATTTGTTCCATTTCTGTTTGGGCTTGCCCCGATAAAACAAAACCCAAAATCAGTCCCCCGATTAAAATCCCCCATTTTTTCATTTTTTCTCCTCTGCTTGACAAACTTTATAAATCGGACATTCCTCACATTTTTGTTTACGTGCTTGGCAAATATAACGTCCTAATAAAACCAAAGCCAAAGCAAAACCGGCTTTATATTTTTCAGGGATACTTTTTTCTAATTTTTCTTGAACTTCTGCCGGTGTTTTTCCTGTGCAAAGTTTTAATCGGTTTGCCAATCGAAATACATGTGTATCCACCCCGATGTATGGTTTATGATAAGCCACGTTTAAAAAGACACTGGCTGTTTTGCGTCCTATTCCGGGCAATGTTGTTAATGTATCAAAATCGGTTGGAATTTTGCCGTCATATTTATCTAATAACTTTTGTGCCAAAGCAACGATGGAACGTGTTTTGTTATTGAAATAATTGATGGATTTTACAAAAGGTCTGACACCGTCTTCCCCCAGCTCCACTGCTTTTTGAGGGGTGGGCACAGCTTTGAATAATTCAGGTGTTATGCGATTCACATTTTTATCTGTAGATTGTGCGGACAGTATAATCGCCATCATTAATTGCCACGGATTTTCCCAAACAAGCTCACATTTCGGATCGGGATATGCCGCCTGTAAAGCTGCACAAAACTGCTCCAATTCCGCTTTGTTCAATAAAGCCATTCAGTTTTTCCTTTCTAAAATAAAGTCACAAGCGCTTAAGAGAAGAGTGGCCTTTTCTCCTAAAAGACTTATTGCTTCTTTTGCTTCATTACATAATTGATATGCTCTTTGGCGTGTTTCTTCCAATCCCAATAAAGTGATGAAGGTGGATTTTGTTTCTGTTTTATCTTTTCCTAAGGTTTTACCCATTAATTTTTCGTCCCCTTCAATATCCAAAATATCGTCTGTCATCTGAAACATCAGGCCTATATTTGCAGCATATTTTTCTAATGCTTTTTGTATGGTTTCATTTGCTTTCACGGCTACTGCCGGTGCTAAAACGGAAAAACGAAGTAAAGCTCCCGTTTTTTTTGTTTGCAAGCGTGTTATTTCTTCCAAGCTTAGGGATTCTTTTTCCCCAATTAAATCCAACATTTGTCCGCCACACATACCTGATTTCCCAGCCATTTGTGCCAAAAAGTTAATCAACTGACAACGTACTTCGGCATCTAATTCCATTTCGGGATCACTCAAAACTTCAAAAGCATTGGTAAGGAGTGCATCCCCGGCTAAAATAGCAGTTGCTTCATCAAATTGAATGTGATTTGTGGGTTTTCCGCGACGCATTGTATCGTTATCCATAGCTGGTAAATCATCATGTATCAACGAGTAGGTGTGTACCATTTCCAAAGCTGTTGCGATTTGTAATGCGACTTCTTTTTTAAGGCCCAATATTTCACCTACGGTTAATACCAAAAAAGCCCGAAAAGCTTTTCCTCCTCCGATAACAGAATAACGCATGGCTTCAACCAAACGTTTTTCTTTTCCTTCTGGCAAAGCCAATTTTTTATCAAAAGAAGCGTCTAATAAGACGCGAACTTCTGTTAATTTATCCTTCAGCAGTTGCATCCAACGGTTCCTTTCCTGTCGGTTTTCCTTCTTTGTCCAGAATCAATTTTTCTACTTTCATTTGTGCTTCTTTTAATTTTTCTTCACAAATCTTTTGCATTTGAACCCCTTTTTCATAGGCGGTTACAGCTTCTTCTAATTTTACCTGACCTGATTCTAATTTTTGGACAATAGATTCCAATTCCTTTAAAGCATCTTCAAATGAGATATTTTTTACTTCTTTTTGCATTTTGTTTTTCCTTTTTTACAGGCACACTTTTTTTCACAATGCTTTTCATGTTCTTTGTGGTGACAACAACATTTGTGTTCCTCTTTTTTGCAACAACATTTTTTGGGGGATTTGGTTAAAGTTTTTTCTTTCAATTTCAATTCAGCCATTGCCAACTGATTCATAATATCCCACATTTTCTCACGTGTTTCAAAAATGGTTTGAACGGCGGAAACTTCCTTTAATTCATTTTCCAAATCGTTAAGCTCTGCTTCCATCTTTTCTTGTAAAGCAAAGGCCTTTTTGCCTAAAATTTGCATTTCCTCCCATAAAAGTTTCGGGTCATTTGTTAATTCCAACATTTCTTCCAAATGATGCAGATGGTGGGCCAATTGAACGGATTTATCTTGTTTCATTTTATACTCCTTTTTCATCATTATAATTCAAATATCTTGACTTCGTCAAGGACTATTTTAAAAATTGTCGTGTTTGGGGTAAATTTCCTTTGACGGAATGTTGCCTTAAAAAGTAACCGGTTAAATTAAGTCCTAATTGTAAATCGCTTGGTGGCAGGAACATTTTGCCATAAGAAACGGGGCAGGGGTAACAGCTGTTTGTGATAAGGTAATCCTTTTTCACGACTGACGGCTCGTCCTGTTTTTGGGGAAACATAGGCTAAATCATTTTTATCACCGCCTCCCGCACAACTGGATAAATCTAACGCAAACCCCAAAGATGATAATAAATCCATCTCTAAAAAAATATAATGTTTTAAATAATCTTCATAAAATAACTCATTAAAAAATAATAAAACTTTTTCATATAGTTCTTGAAAGTTTTGCCGTTCGGGTAAAGTGATGTTTAATAATTCACATAAACAAGATAGACAATTTAATCGTCCGTAATCATCCAAAATACCGGCCGCAGTTGAATGGACATTTTCTATATAAAAAGTTCCTATTTGTTCTGGCAAACGAGCTGTCCATCTTGCTTGAACAATATCTCCGATTTGAGGGGGATTTTTACGTTTAATAACCCCCAAATGTCGTCCGTTTTCACGTGTCAGTAAAGACAAAACAAAGGCATTTTCCCCCAATGCCTTTGCTCCCAAAACGACAGCTTTTTCTGTTTTGAATTCAGGCATTAAAATCCAACCCCCAGGTTTTGTATCGCGATCTGTCTTCTGTCCAATTTTCTTTCACCTCAACTAACAAAAATAATCGAACTGGACACCCTAATTGTTTAATCATTTCTTTTCGTGCAGCTTCCCCAATTTTTTTAATCATGGATCCTTTATTTCCCAAGATAATGGGGCGGTGTGCTGTTTTTGAAACAATAATGTTTTGTTCTATCGTTAAACCGTTTTTTCCTCTTTTAAAGGTGGTTGTTTCCACCGTTAATTGATAGGGGAGCTCCTGTCTTAAATACATAAACAATTTTTCGCGTGTAATTTCTGCACAATATAAACTTTCCGGTAAATCAGATACTAATCCGTCAGGAAACATCCATTCTCCCTTTGGGGCAGATTTAATTAAATGCATTTTTAATTCTTGAACATTTTCCCCGTTTAAGGCAGAAATACAAAAAACACTATCTATCCCTTTTAATGTATTCAACTTTTTCAATAAAACCATTAACTTTTCGGGTTTGACAGTATCTATTTTATTGACAGCAACAACAAATTTTACCTTATTTTGTTCAAGCTTTTTGATGATCTTTTCTTCTTCGGCTCCAATCCCTTTTTTGGCATCCATTACAAATAAACATTTATCAGAATCATCTGCTTCTGTCCAAGCCGTTGCAATCATTGCTCTGTCTAATCGTCTGTGAGGGGCAAAAATTCCCGGTGTGTCAACCAAAACCAATTGAGTGTTTCCTTCATTAAGTAAGCCACGAATGCGGGAACGTGTTGTTTGAACCTTTGGAGAAACAATACTGACTTTTTGACCGACCAATCGATTGACCAAAGTGGATTTTCCAACGTTAGTTGCTCCTAAAATAGCGACAAATGCAAAATGTTTAGATATCTGTGGCATTAATCTCCTTTAAAATTTCAATAGCAGCATTTTGTTCTGCGTGTTTTCTGGAAGCCCCTTTAGCCGTTTTACGATAAGGACCGGCTTCAACCGAAACGGTGAATTGGGGTTTGTGGGCGGGACCCACTTTTTCCAACAATTGATAAATCGGTAACATCTGGAAATTTTTTTGAGCCCATTCTTGTAATTCGGATTTATAATCTTGGGGGGCATGTTCATAAGATTTCATCAAAGGTTCCCAGGTTGGTTCCATTGTCTTTTTTACCTTTTCTAAACCTTGATCCAGGTAAAGGGCTGCCATAACGGATTCGCAGATGTCTGATAAAATGTTTTTATTATGACATAACTGTTTATTTTTGCTTCTGATAATGTCATCCAAACCCCAAAAAGTTGCAATTTTTGCCAGAGTTTTGGCACATACCAATTGAACAAAGCGTTTTGCTAAGTCACCTTCCGCTTCGTCGGGAAATGTTTTATAAAGCATTTCGGCAACAACTAAACCAACGACGCGATCACCCAAAAATTCCAATCGTTCATAACCGGCTTTTTGACCATCTTTGGAAAGTTGAACGGCCATATCAAACAATTGTTTGTTTTTAAATTCTTTTTTTAATTGCTGTATAAACTTTTCTTCAGTATTTGTCTTTTTTGCCATTTTTTTCCTATTTGATTTCATTAAAGAAACGTTCGAGCCTTAAGAACTTGGACCATTTCCAGAATTGGAAGAACCAACCGTCTCCATTGGTGGAATAAAAGATAATTCTGGCCTTTCCTTCTAAATTTTCTGCAGGGACGGGGCCAAATTTTCGGCTGTCCAATGAATTGTCACGATTATCTCCCATCATAAAGAAATGGTTTTCAGGAACGATAAATTCTTTTGTTTCGTCATATTGATTGTTATCTGTTAGTTCGTATATATCGTGTTGAACGCCATTGGGCAAAATTTCGATATAATGTGTGTATCTGAAGTTTCCTGCCTCAGTTTCCCAATCTTCTTGTCCGATTTCTTCGCGGGGAACCATTACATCATTGATGTGCAACCGCCCGTTTTTTACTTGGATTTTATCTCCCGGTAAACCGACAATGCGTTTGATATAATCTGTTTTATCATCAGGGGGTTTTTTGAACACAACAACATCACCCCGTTCAGGTTGGACATAAAATATCCGCCCTTTAGGAATAATAGGAATAGAAAACGGGAAAGAATGGCGTGAATAGCCGTAATCAAATTTTGTGATGAACAGATAATCCCCAATTAAAAGGGAAGGGACCATTGAACTGGAAGGGATATTATAAGGTTCAAAAGCCAGAGAACGAATGGCTAAGGCTGCCAAAACTGCTAATAACAACCCGAACCAACCGGATTTTTCTTTTCTGTCTTCAGCTTCTAAACGTTTATTTAACTTGTTGATTTTTTCCTGACGTTCTTCAGGGGTTTCTTCATGTTCTGTTACAGTTAAGTTTTCCATTTGAATTATCCTTCTTTTTATGCTATAATAAAGATATTCTAGCACAGAAAGAAACGTTTGTCCATGTTAAAATACAAAAAAATTACAAGTTCAGGCAAAGCACGTCGCGGTCAGTTGATAACAGCCCATGGAACAGTGGAACTTCCCACCTTTATGGCTGTCGGAACGGCAGGAACTGTTAAGGCTATGTCTGTTGATGCGATTAAACGTACAGGAACACAAATTGTTTTGGGAAATACCTATCATTTGATGTTGCGTCCTTCTGCCGAACGTGTGGCAGAATTCGGCGGGCTTCATAAGTTTATGAATTGGGATGGTCCGATTTTGACAGATAGTGGTGGTTTTCAAGTAATGAGTTTATCTGGTTTGCGCAAAATTACGGAAAAGGGAACGACCTTTCAATCGCATTTATCTGGGGAAAAGTTTGAATTAACTCCGGAACGTTCTATTGAAATACAACATCTTTTAGATTCGGATATTTCTATGGCATTTGACGAATGTTTACCTTATCCGTCTCCAGAAAAAAAAGTGGTGGAATCTATGCGTCGATCTATGCGCTGGGCAGAACGTTCCAAAGACGCCTTCAAAGATCGTGATGGTTACGGACTTTTCGGTATTGTGCAAGGTGAAATGGTCAAAGATCTGCGTTTTGAATCTGTGGATGCTCTCAAAAAAATTGGTTTTGACGGGTATGCAGTGGGTGGTTTAGCCGTCGGAGAAGGTCAAGAAAAAATGTTTGAAGTTTTGGATTATACGGTTCCAGAACTCCCCGAAGATAAACCCCGTTATTTGATGGGAGTAGGGCGCCCCAGCGATATCGTCGGGGCAGTAGCGCGGGGAATAGATATGTTCGATTGTGTGATGCCTTCTCGTTCTGGCCGGACAGGACAAGCTTTTACAAGTCATGGTGTTCTTAACATCCGTAATTCTTGTTACCAAGATGATCATGCCCCCTTAGACGCGGAATGTGATTGTCCTGCTTGTCAAAATTACACGCGTGGTTATTTACATCATTTGTTTCGGTGTGGGGAAATTTTGGGGGCCATGTTGATGACTGAACATAATTTACGTTTTTACCAAAACTTGATGTCCAAGATTCGGCAAGCGATTGAAAAAGACAAAATGGCTGATTTTGTGGCTGAATTTCAGGAAAAATATAAAGATGACCGAAAAATATGAATTTCCTCAAAGTCCGCGTTCTCGCACTTATGAAGGATTAGATTCTTTGACGCGTGAAGTTCAAAAATTGGCGCGTCCTTTGTTGGGACAACATGGTTTTACTCAAGTTGAATTAATCAGTCACTGGTCAGAAATTATGGGAACAGAATTGGCTATTGGTGTTAAGCCCGTCAAACTTACTTTTCCTGCTAAAGATCGTGCCAATGGGACATTAAGTGTGCGTACGGCAGGAGGGGCATTTGCTCTTTTGTTGGAACATCAAAAAGGGCGTATTATGGAAAAAGTTAATACCTACTTCGGTTATCCTGCTGTTTCTTCTCTCAAAATAGAACAAGGGGGTGTTCATTTGGCTTCTGAGCCGGAATCAGAACCAGAATGGCCCTTATCCGAAGAAGAATTGGCTCCTCTTCTTGAAAAAGTAAATGCTATTTCTGATGAATCTTTACGCCAAAAAACATTGGAAATCGGGATAAAACTTCTGCAACATAAAAACCAATCTTGACAAGAGGTATAATTTTTGTTAGTCTCTTTCTAAGACGAGGAGGTATCATGAAGAAATTTAATGTAATTTGTATTAAATGGGGAACGGAATATTCGGAAGAAGATGTGAATAAGCTGTACCATTCTGTGAAAAGAAATACCTCTTATGATATTGATTTTTATTGTTTTACTGACAATCCGAAGGGGTTGGATACTTCAATAATTGCCAAACCGATGACCACATTAAATGTCAAACCTGCCGATAACAAGTATGCATATAAAAAAGAAGCAGGGCTTTGTGATGATAATTTGGGAGGATTGAATGGTCAGCGCGTTTTCTTTTTTGATTTAGATTCTTTAATTGTTGGTAATTTGGACGAATTTTTTGATTATCCGCAAGGTGATAAATTCTATATTATTAACGATTGGAATTCGCGTCATGGTAAAAAGAAAGATAAAGTGGGGCAAGCCAGTTGTTATTCTTGGGTTGTTGGGACATTAGGATATATTAAAAAATACTTTGAAGATCATCCTAAAGAAGTTGTGGAGCAATTTTACACCGCATCCCAAGAATACCTTTCTTCCAAGGTGATTGAAAAGTATGGCTCTTTAAATTTTTGGCCGGATAATTGGTTTAAAAGTTATCGTTTTCACTGCCTGCCTGTGGGGGTTTTTCGGTGGATTTTAGATTCTAAAAAACCTCAAATAGAAGGGCTTAAGATGATTGCTTTTCACGGTTGTCCTGGGATTTCAGATGCAATTAAAGGGGTTTGGAGCCACAATCCGTCGGACAGAAAATACCCACGGGGGATCAAATTATTATATAAACATTGTCGACCGGCCCCATGGGTTGCGGAATATTGGCGTGATTAAGCTTCTTTTTTCTTAAATAAGTTGCAATGGCAATGTCCCATTTCTTCGATTTCCTTTTGGTGTTCACCGCAAGGGCAGAATCCGCGGGACATGTCACAAGGACAACATCCGTTGCATGCGTTCAAGCATCTGTTCATGATTTTATCGGCATAAGGGGTTAATTCATACCCTTTTGCTTTGGCATATAGTTCCACGACATGTTTGAAATGATTGATATCCATATTATCTCCTTTCTTACATTAAAGATAATAGCTGATTAATTCTAAAAAATCAAGGGCTAAAAAACCATATATGGCGGCAACAAAATCATCCAACATGACGCCCCATGCATTATGTACTTTTTTATCAAAAAAGCTTGCAGGCCATGGTTTCAAAATGTCGAATAAGCGGAAAAACAAAAATCCGAAGATCAATAAAATGGGGGTCATATACATTCTTGAGATCAACGAAAAGACAACTAATTGTCCCATAAACTCATCAATAATGACATAAGACGGATCTGTTTCTGGTTTATTTTTAATCAGTGGAGAAATTGTAATAACGCCGATAATAAAGGCAATCAAAGCCAATGCGTGCAGGGCAGGGGTTCCGACAAACCACCATGCGAACGGCAAAGCCACTAAAGATCCCCATGTCCCGCTCGCAGGTAGTTTACCGATTCCGCCTAAGCTTGTAATAAGTTTACAAATTTTTTCTTCATTAAAGGTTATTTTTTTCATATTTCTCCTTCATTTTGTTTTTTTTCAAAAAATTCGCCCAACAATTCTTCTAACGTTTGGACGCCGCTGAGTGTCCTATTATTGGGCAACAAAGTAGCGATTCTGATGCCTGTTTGAGTCAGATATTGTCTGACATTCAAAGGATCTTGCATATCTCCGTTTGTCAAAACAATAACGGTAATAACGTTTGCTTCCGGCTCTAACCGACTTAAAACTTTAGCACTTTCCAAAATATCTTTCAATTCATTTTTTCCTTCTTGTTCATTTAAAGTCCAAATACTTTGGGCCGGATCAGAACTTTCTTGAACTCGCCATGTACCATCTTGAATTAATATTTTTAACATCAAAGCAACGGTGTCATCAGACAAAACCAAATTGGTAAAAGTATTTTCCAACTTGACATGAGGAAAAACAGTCAGTTGGAATTTAACAGCAAGATTGGTAATACGCTGTACGGCTTCTGCCATTGTTCCCAAGGCAGGTCCCGCAGGTTGTACAGGTGCTTGAATTCCACCGGTTCCACCAGAAGGAGCAGCAGGATGAGTTGACATCATTCTTCCTTGGGGGGCGATACGTGGTGGGCGGAAAAGGGTTTTTTCTGGGGGTAATTCCCCGATGACGACGGGAATAC
>JAFYBU010000047.1 GCA_017540065.1 Alphaproteobacteria bacterium | reverse complement strand
CGCTGAGTAATCAGTTGTCCGTCTTTTAATAAGCCTGCCACCGAATGGATTTTACTGACCTCTAACATTTCTTCCACTGATAATTCCGGTAAGATGGAAGGTAATCGTGATGCCAACATGGATTTACCTGATCCCGGTGGGCCTATCATTAAAAGATTATGTCCGCCCACAGCCGCAATTTCCAAAGCACGTTTGGCACTTTCATGACCTTTAACATCCGCCATATCTAAAGTATAAGGACTTTGTGTAATGGGATGTGTTTCTGTGGGGCCGGTAATGACAGATGTCCCTTTGAAATGTTGGATTAGCTGTAATAAGTTTTGGACGGGTATTAAATCCTTTGTGCCTGACCATAAAGCTTCTTCTGCTTGTGTTTCGGGACAAACAAAACACATTTCATATCCAACGGAAGCCATACTGGCCGGTAAAATCCCGGAAACAGGTCGAACAGTTCCGTCCAATCCCAATTCACCCATCATTAAACATTCCAATAATCTGTCAGCCGGAAAAACTTCCATTGCGCCTAACAAAGCCATTGCGATAGGTAAGTCATAATGTGTTCCTTCTTTAACAACATCCGCTGGGGCTAGATTAACAGTGATATGCTTTCCGGGAAGAGAAAGACCAACGGCATGCAACGCAGAACGGACGCGTTCTCGACTTTCTGCAATGGCTTTATCGGCCAATCCGACGATTGTGAAGCTGGGCAATCCATCTGTAATTTGAACCTCGATATTGATTTTTAAAACATCAATGCCCGCAAAGGCGACGGTATGGGTGGTTGCAAACATTAAAATTCCTTTGGTTTGGTGTGGAGCATCATACCATATTTTCTTCGAAAGGGCAAGGACAGTTTTCCGAGGTGGGGCTCTCCT
This sequence comes from Alphaproteobacteria bacterium, assembly GCA_017540065.1. GTDB lineage: Bacteria > Pseudomonadota > Alphaproteobacteria > CAAHEQ01 > UBA3637 > UBA3637. Next base: position 2,009 of record JAFYBU010000047.1, on the reverse strand, counting down.
TGACAATCTTATGGAAAAAAAGTACAATGAAAAACATTCATATCAGGATATGTTTTAATGAAAAAATTACTTTTGTTTTTGCTGTTATTTTTATTCGGTTGTCAGATGTCGATGAAATTTCCTGAACAATCTGAAATGATGCAAATACCGAAATTACCAGAATTTTTCAAACAACGTTCGATTGCTTTTGAAAAAGTCCTGATTGATTTACCGCGTGGTCAAACTTATATTGCCTATCCTTATTGGCGTTGGAGCTTTAACAATTTAGATATCAGTTTGTTGGAATCTTGTAATGCACTTCTTCGGTATCGTTTTTCCAATTCGACGGAAGATTGGGCTATGGGTGAAAAGAAGTTTGGTGATTGGCAAAGTGAAGCCGCCGAATTTGTGAATACCCCATTAAAAGAATTAGGGTATGATGTGATAGAAGCTTCAACGACCACATTTAAACGATATCGCGAAAAACGTAAAGCCGAATTATTGTTGTCCGCACGTATTACGGATATTAAATCCAATCAATGTAATTTGTTTAATTTTTTGTATTTTCGTGATGCTGATTTGATTGCAGGAGATGCTTATATCCAAGTAGAATGGGAAGTTTATGATACTTTGGCAGATAAAGTGATTGCCAAATTTACAACGACGGGCATAGGGGAAGTAGAAAAACCCACCGAAAAAGGAAACGAATTGATTTTGTTGAGGGCTTTATCTGATGCGGCGGACAGATTAGCTCATGAAGAAGATTTTTACCGCATTATGACGCAACAAGATACATTAAGTGATTTGATAAAGGCCGAAGAGAAACAAAAGCCGATTGTTTTGAATATGTCATACAAAAATGAAATAACCCCTTTAAATGAACATTATGTTTTCACAAAACGGGCAACAGTGACAGTCGGAGAAGATGCTAGTGGTTTTTATATCACCCGTGATGGCCATATTTTAACAACAGCAGAGGCAGTCGGTTCTGCTCGTGTTGTGGCGGTGGAAGATTCTCAAGGGGTGAGATACCAAGCAAAGGTATTAAGAACGAATTTTCGTCTGAATGTTGCTTTATTGAAAGCTCAGGCGAGTAAAACGTCTTATTTGCCTATTGCCGAAGAAGATATTTTGAAACCGTTGATGAACGTATTTACAATTGGGAATCCGGAAGGTGGTCAAATGCGTGCCACGGTTACCAAAGGGATTATCAGCAATCATCGTTTTACCAAAAAAACAAATGAAAACTTTATTCAGGTCAGTATTCCGACAACAAAAGGGTATGCGGGTTCTCCCTTATTGGATGAATTTGGTAATGTGTTGGGATTACATGACGGACGCAATTCGGAAGAAACGAATTTTTCTTATTATATTCCTGTTCATGACGCATTACGTGCCTTGAATATACAAAATGAAAAAAAATAAAAAAACATCTTGCAATATGAAAAAAATTCTCTTAAAATGCGAAAAGAACAAAACAAGAACAAAGGAGAAAAATCATGGAAAAAGATAAAGCATTAGAAGCCGCTGTGGCACAAATTGAACGGGCCTTCGGAAAAGGTTCCATTATGCGTTTGGGACAACAAGAAAACGCCGTGGATATGCCGGCTATTTCAACCGGATCTTTGGGGTTAGATTTGGCGCTGGGAATTGGTGGACTTCCCAAAGGACGTATCATTGAAATTTACGGACCGGAAAGTTCAGGAAAAACGACTTTGGCTTTGCACGTTGTGGCAGAAGCACAAAAACAAGGGGGAACTTGTGCTTATGTGGATGCTGAACATGCTTTGGATCCGATTTATGCACGTAAGTTGGGGGTTAAAATTGATGATTTGTTAATTTCTCAACCGGATACCGGGGAACAGGCTTTGGAAATTGCGGATACTTTGGTGCGTTCCGGTACTATCAGCGTATTGGTAGTGGACTCCGTGGCGGCTTTAGTTCCCAAAGCAGAACTGGAAGGTGATATGGGGGACCAACACATGGGGCTTCAGGCTCGTTTGATGAGTCAGGCTTTGCGTAAATTAACT
>JAFYBU010000046.1 GCA_017540065.1 Alphaproteobacteria bacterium | reverse complement strand
AGAAGCTGCAAAGGCTGCTTCTGCAGAACAACCTGCCGAAGCTGCTCCCGCTGAAACACCGGCTGCTGAATAAGGATTAAAAATGACTCGGATTGCTGTCGGAAAAATCGTGAATGTACATGGTATCAAGGGTGTGATGAAATTTCAACCCGCGCTGATATCTGTGCAAAATTTATCACGGTTAAATCCGCTTTCCGATAAAGAAAATAAAAAACATTTTGAAATGACGTTTGTTGGGAAAAAAGGTGCTTTTTGGTTGGTGTCTGCAAAAGGAATTACCGATCGCACAACCGCCGAACGTTTCAAAGGAATGGAACTGTTTGCCGATCGTGAAAAATTACCTCAGACCGCAGAAGGCGAATTTTACTGCTGTGATTTGATGAATTTGGAAGTTTTGGTGGACGGCAAAACCTTTGGACACGTGGTAAATGTGCCAAATTATGGTGCAGGTGTTATTTTGGAAATCAAGACAAATAACGGTAAAATTATTGACTTGCCCTTTTCCAAAACAGTTTTTCCCAAAGTGGATATTGAAAATCATCAGATTGAATTGGTTTTACCTGATGAAATGAAAGGGGTTGTTTAGATGAAAGCGACTGTCCTGACACTTTATCCAGAAATGTTTCCCGGAACTTTGGGATTTTCACTGATGGGAAAAGCTTTGGCAGAAAAGAAATGGGAATTGACTTTGGTGAATATCCGTGACTTTTCCACCAATAATTACCGTTCGGTGGATGATACGCCCTTTGGCGGTGGTGCCGGTATGGTGATGCAGGCCGAAGTGGTGGACAGAGCGTTAACCTCTGTTAATCCAAAAGGACCGATTTTTTATCTTTCACCGCGGGGTCAAACCTTTACGCAAAATACAGCAAAAGAATGGGCCGAATTATCTGAAGCCACATTCATCTGTGGGCATTTTGAAGGGATTGACGAACGCGTTTTGGAAAAATGGCAAATCCAAGAAATCAGTTTGGGTGATTTTGTGTTATCGGGGGGTGAAGTGGCGTTGATGGCTATGTTGGATGCAACGATTCGCTTGATTCCCGGTGTATTAGGAAATGCTGAATCCGTTTTGGAAGAAAGCTTTTCAAATAATTTGTTGGAATATCCGCAATACACAAAACCTCAAAATTGGCAAGGCCGCTTGGTGCCGGAAGTTTTACTTTCCGGAAATCATGCCAAAATTGCCTCTTGGAGAAAAGAACAATCCGAAAATTTAACAAAAACAAGACGGCCAGACTTGTACGAAAAATATCTGACCAATTTAAAGAAAGGATCATAAAAATGACAAAGAAAATTATTCAAGATTTAAAGGCTGAACAAGTTGCAAAGTTGAATAAAAAAATCCCCGAATTTGCCGCTGGCGACACCGTATGCGTCGTGTGCAAAATCGTGGAAGAAAAAAATACCCGCAATCAAGCTTATGAAGGCGTGTGTATCGCTCGTCATAATGCCGGTGCTGCTTCTACATTTACTGTGCGTAAAATTTCCTTTGGTGAAGGTGTGGAACGTGTGTTCCCGCTTTATTCTCCGAATATTGTGGAAATTAAAGTCGTATGTCGCGGTAAAGTCCGTCGCAGCAAGTTGTATTATTTGCGTGCTTTGTTTGGTAAGAAAGCTCGTATTGCCGAAAAGAAAGACACAAAAGCCGCTGAATAAGCGTCGGAATCTTTTTTCCCAATCCCCGACCGATTTTATCGGATTGGGGATTTTGGGGGATTAGAAGGAACAAACAATGTTGAAAATTCGTCCGGCCACAGAAAAAGATACACTAGCTATCACCACCATCAATGTATTGGGATGGAAGCAGGGGTATAGCGGGTTGATGCCAAATTCCATTTTGGATGCGATGGTTGTCAATGAAAAAAGAATCGAACGCATGAAAGAAGTCATTTCCAGTGCGGAAATCTGTTTGGTGGCCGAAGATGAATCGAAAGTCGTGGGCTTTTTAACCGGCGGAAAAACAAGAAACAAGGATATTCCTTATCCGTATGAAATTTATGTTTTTTATGTTCACCCCGATCATTGGCGTGCGGGGATCGGTACAGCGCTTATGCAAGCGTTTAAGAAAAAAATAAAGGGCGCTCCTTTTGGTGTTTATATGTTGGACGGAAACGAAAGAGCATTAAATTTTTATCAAAAAATGGGGGGAATACGTTGTCCGAAATTTGATTGTGATACAGAAATTAACCACACAATGATACACGACATTTTTCTGAAGTTTGAGGGGGAAAATGACTGAAAATTTGACCATCACTGTACCGGAAGACATTTCCAAAATCCGTTTGGATAAGTTTTTGGCAGATCATTTTCCCGAATATTCACGCAATCAATTTATCCGTTTGATCGAAGAAGGGGCAGTACAGATTGTGGGGCAAAAGATAAATCTT
>JAFYBU010000045.1 GCA_017540065.1 Alphaproteobacteria bacterium | reverse complement strand
GGTCCCACGTTCCACGACTCCGTTCAAAATATTGACCATTTGATAAGCACTGGCAGGATCTTGAATCTGTTCACGTTCATCAGGAATTTCCGGTTTAACATCCGACGTAGATTCTGCCCCGGAACAATTAGGACAATCACGTGTGTCTTGTTTATATAGAGTTTTTCCAGTTCTGTCCTGAACGCGGTCAATCAAAGTCGGCGTAATTTTCTTTCCCCCGTTGACCAACATCCCATATGCCGTAACCAACTTCATTAAAGTCGTTTCACCAGCACCTAAAGCAGTGGCTAAATTAGGTTGCAATTTATCTGAAATACCAAATTTTTTACCATAATCCAAAATCTTACGCATACCAATAGCCTGTGCTAAACGTACCGTCATCAGGTTACGCGATTTTTCAATTCCAACACGCAAAGTTGTCGGGCCATAAAATTGACGCGAATAGTTTTGCGGTTTCCACTTACTTCCATCCGGATTTTCCATCACAAGTGGCGCATCTAAAATAAGACTGGAAGGAGTGTAACCAGAATCTAAAGCCGCCAAATATACAAACGGTTTGAAAGATGAACCCGGTTGACGTTCCGCCTGAATGGCACGATTAAATTGGTTACGTTCAAAAGCAAAACCACCTGACATAGCCAATACACGACCGGTATGCGGATTCAAAGCAACAAGAGCCCCTTCCACCGCCGGCATTTGTTGTAAAGCGTATTTTTCATCCCCTTTGGGTTCCACTAAAATAATATCCCCGACACTTAAGACATCTGATGGCTTAGAAACGGCCGTTAAAGAAATACGTCCGTTATCTAAGGCCTTTTTAGCCCACGTCATTTCAGATAAAGGAATTCTGCCTTTTTCACCTGACGTTAAAAGAATATCGGCTTTTTCGGCATCCACCCCCTGCACCAAGGCATAACGCCATTTTTTAGGGGTATATTGATGAGCATAACCTTTAAGTGTCTCAATTGCATCTTGTCCTTCTTCCACATGAGCCACAGGACCACGCCATCCGTGACGACGATCATAGGAAATAAGTCCGTCTTGTAGGGCCTTTGTTGCAGCAACCTGCAATTTAGGATCCACAGATGTTCGAATACTTAATCCACCCAAGTTAATGGAATCATCACCGTATTTTTCCACAATAAACCGACGAACTTCTTCGGCATAATATTGACCTTCTTTCAAAGCCTTTACAGAAGACGGATTCATATGAACGGGTTTTTCCATTGCTTCTTTGGCTTGTTCCAAAGTAATATAACCATCTTCAGCCATACGACCCAATACCCAATCACGACGTGCCTTGGCTGCAGCAGCATTTTTAATGGGGTGGTAGTTATTAGGTGCCTTTGGCAAAGAGGCTAAATAAGCCATTTCATCCAGGGAAAGTTCATCCATTGCTTTATCAAAATAAGCCATAGAAGCACTGGCCACACCGTAGGCCCCTTGTCCCAAATAAATTTCATTTAAGTAAAGTTCCAAAATATGATCTTTTGAAAAAGTTTGTTCTATCCGATGAGCAAGAAGTGCTTCTTTTATCTTTCTGGAAAAAGATCGTTCCGGGCTTAAAAAGAAATTCTTAGCAACTTGCTGTGTAATGGTTGAAGCCCCCATCGGCCGACGATTACGTCCGATATTTTGAATGTTTGTTAAGGCTGCACGAATAATTCCCATAAAATCAATACCTGCATGCTGATAAAAATGCTTATCTTCGGCAGCAATAAAAGCTTGCTTTAACAAAAGGGGAATTTTTTCCACGGGTACAAACATACGCTTTTCGGTCGCGTATTCTGCCAGTAATGAACCATCTTCCGCATAAAGACGTGAAGTAATAGGCGGTTGATAAATTTCCAATTCATGATGATCACGTAAACCTTGCGAATAATGCATAATCGCCACAAACAACAACAGCGCCAAAGCAATACTTCCAAAGAAAAACAAACTGATCAATGTGGACAAAAATTTCATTCTTTCCCCTTTGTTGATTTGGATATTTTAGGCGATTTTTCAAAAAAAGGCAAGCAGGTTTTTAAAAAATTCGCTTGACGATTAAATCAAAAAAAAGTAGTATGGAATTATGACTGACAGATTAGAAGAAATCGTGGACAAAGATTTAAAATTGGCAGGCAAGAAAAAAGAAAATTTCTTGCGCCAAGCGCGAGCATTGCGTGCCAATATAGAATTGCGCCAAAAACAGCAAAAGGAACGCAAAAAATGTATGCTTTCAAAATAAAAGGCGGAAAACAATTATCCGGACAAGTGGAAATTAAAGGAGCAAAAAATGCACTGCTTCCTTTGATGATCTGTACTTTATTGACAGAAGAACCAATCGTTTTACATAATTGTTCCATGTTGGCTGATGTCAAAACTTTGATGCAATTATTGGAATCATTGGGAACAAAAATTACGGTAACCGAAGACACGATTACTTTGCAAACCCCGAAAATTACAAGTACTGTTGCCAGTTACGATTTCATTTCAAAAATGCGGGCCGGTTTTTGGGTATTAGGACCTTTATTAGCCAGGAAAAAAGAAGCAAAAGTTTCTTTGCCCGGGGGATGTGCCATCGGCGCCAGAGCTTTGGATATTTACTTTTCAGCCCTGACCGAAATGGGGGCCGATATTAAAACCGAAAACGGATACATTGTTGCCAAAGGAAAATTACACGGCGCAGACATTACCTGTTGGCGTGTAACAGTGGGCGGAACACACAATACCATTATGGCAGCTTGCTTAACACCAGGAACAACCGTAATCCATAACGCTGCTTTGGAACCGGAAGTCATGGATTTAATTCACATGTTGACCCAAATGGGAGCAAAATTTGAAGGCGTCGGCACACGGACCTTAACAATACACGGGGTGGATAAATTAAAGGGCGTGGAATTTACACCCGTACCTGATCGTATTGAAACAATGACCTTTATTGCGGCTGCCGTTGTTACAAAATCTAAAATCTTTTTAAAAGGTGCCCGTGCTGATTTATTGAAACCTGAACTGGATTTATTGGCAAGTAGTCATGTGTCGGTTGAACAAAAATCAGACGGAGTTGAAGTGGATGCCAGAAAGGCTCATTTGAAGGCAACATCAATCATTACAGGGCCTTATCCCGAATTTGCAACAGATAACCAATCTCTGTTTTGTGCAATTTTGGCTTTGGCAGAAGGGGAAAGCGTTATTTATGAAAAAATGCACGACAACCGCTTCATGCATGTACCGGAATTAAACAGAATGGGAGCACATATTCGGCAAATAGATAACACTCACGTGATGATTCAAGGTGTAAAAGAATTATCAGGTTCAACCGTTATGGCTTCTGATTTAAGGGGGGGGGCCGCTTTGGTTGTGGCGGGTTTAGCAGCCAAAGGAGAAACCTTATTACAGCGCGTATACCACATCGACAGAGGCTATCGGCGTATTGAAGAAAAATTAAAAGGATTGGGTGCAGAAATTAAACGCCTTTGGTTGGAATAAAAAGGAGAAAAAATGGGGATAATAGCCAGATTAAAACAAAAAAAACGTATCATTGCTGCGTTAGCATTAGGATGTGCTTTTTTCAGTGGCGCCGGATATTTGGCAAGTAAAGAATATTCCGAAAAATCAAAAGGAAACGTCACCCAGACAGATAAAAACATTAACCAAAAAATTGATTGTTTTACGGAATACGTAAATACTATACAAAACGGCGGAGATAAAGAAGAAGCTTACCGCAAGTTTGTCATTGACATGACAAAACAAAATGCGCAAGAAATGGAAAAAATGCAAAAGCAATTGGAAAAAATGCAACGAGATCAAAAAGCAATGGACGGATTTTTAGCGTTGTCTTTGTTTGCAGGGGCATTCTTTTTACTTAAAGGTAATTCCAATTTCAATTCCATTTTTGGATCATTGATTCCATCAAAAGATGCACCCCAAAAAAGAAAAGTTATTACGTATTTGGTCCCCGTGATGACAGAAATTAAACTGAACGCACAACAAGAGATTGTTTTTGAGGATCGTAGAAAAAGGCAATTTTACCGGCCAATAGGTCTTGCACCTTTTTGCCGAAGATTTGATGACGCCATCCTGTCATAAAGCGAACGGTGTCTGGTTTAATCAGATATTGCGTTATTTCTTCAGAAGTTGCCACTAAATAAGGCGCTACATTTACTTCTTCACAAACAATGTTAAGTAAAAGGCGCAGAGCTTCAAATTGACTTTTTTTACCGGGAGATAATATACAATGCTGTTTAACCGGCCAATCTTTAACCTTTTCTTTTGCTACGTGCCGACAAAATTCACGTAAAGAAAGACCTATTTCATTTTCCAAAAAGCCCTTGGACAAAGAACGCAAACGATTAAAGTCTTCTTCTTTTTCTGCCTTTATTGCAGCACATTCAATCAAAGAATTATCAGACATAATAAATTGACGGGGCAAATTCATCTTTTTGGCCCATTCTTCACGCCATTCACATAAACGTGCACAAAGATGAATTTTTTCTGGATTGCTGAACGGAAGACGCATTTTAGCCATCAACCGAGACGCATCCGGTTCATATACCAAAGGATCCAACAACGTTTGTATTTCTTCTTGAATCCAATCTAAACGGTTATTTTTACATATGTCTTCCATCATTTTAGTATAAACTTTTGCCAATTCTATCACATCATGTAAGGCATATTCTTGTTGTTCCTTCGATAAAGGACGATGTGACCAATCAGTGACACGCATGCCCTTATCTAATTTAATCCCTAAATAATCTTCTACCAACCTCTGATAACCGATATTTTC
>JAFYBU010000044.1 GCA_017540065.1 Alphaproteobacteria bacterium | reverse complement strand
GTGGCTGATCGTCCTCTCAGACCAGCTATGGATCACAGCCTTGGTCAGCCGTTACCTAACCAACTAGCTAATCCAATATGGGCCGCTCAATCGGCGATAAATCTTTCCCCCGTAGGGCTTATGCGGTATTGCTCTTCGTTTCCAAAGAATATTCCCCACCAAAAGACATGTTCCCATATATTACTCACCCGTGCGCTACTGCTGTATTGCTACAGCCGTTCAACTTGCATGTTTTAGGCCTGCCGCCAGCGTTCGTTCTGAGCCAGGATCAAACTCTCATGTTTATAAAAACTTTTGAGTAGCTGTCCTGTGCATCAAATAATTACTATTAAATAAAGTATTAACAGAAACCCTACAAAAACCTAGCCAGTACATAACTTGTATACACTTTTCGTTTTTATAGTTCCTGATGCACAACAGCCCATTAATCTTAAATATTGGATCAACAGCCGTCCGTGCATCCGTTTCTTCATCCATATTCACTAAATCTAAGAACCGCTCCTTTTTGCGAGAGCGGGAGCAATTCTATCATAAGAAAAAAGAATTGTCAAGCACTTTTTTAAACTTTTTTTTCTTTTTTTTATAATTTTTATCAAAAATTTTACAAAATATAAAAAAATAACCATATTTCTCAATATGTTATAAATTAGAAAAAATCTTGAAAATTATTTTGAAATAAGGTGTTTTTTTGCTTGAAATAGGACATAAAATTCGCTAGGGTCAAAAAAGAGGAGTGGAAAGGAAAGAGATATGACAAAGTACATTTTTATATTAGGTGGAGTGGTATCCAGTTTAGGAAAAGGAATTGCTTCTGCAACATTGGGAGCTTTATTGCAAGCACGCGGATATAAGGTGCGCATGCGTAAGATGGACCCGTATTTGAATATAGATCCGGGAACAATGAGTCCTTATCAACACGGAGAAGTTTTTGTAACCGAGGATGGTGCTGAAACAGACTTGGATTTAGGTCATTACGAACGATTCGCCGGAATTTCATGTCATAAGACTGACAGCGTTTCTGGCGGACGCATTTATTATAACGTATTAAACAAGGAACGTCGCGGTGATTATTTGGGGGCAACCGTTCAAATGATTCCGCATGTCACCAACGAATTGAAGTTATTTTTAGATTCGGATTTAACAGATGAAGATTTTGTTCTGTATGAAGTGGGTGGAACCGTTGGAGATATTGAAGGAACTTTATTTTTAGAAGCTGTTCGTCAATTCATGAACGAAAAGGGACGTAAAAATTGTTGTGTTGTTTATTTAACATTACTTCCCTTTATTGAAACAGCCGGTGAATTAAAAACAAAGCCCACACAACAAGCTGTTAAACGTTTGTTAGAAGCAGGAATTCAAGCAGATGTGTTACTGTGCCGCAGCCGAATCGCTTTAGGGGAAGACGAAAGACGTAAATTAGCCTTGTTCTGTAATGTTCCCAGCCAAAACGTGGTAGCCGCTTTGGACGTTGCCAACATTTATGAATTACCGATTTCTTATCATGAACAAGGACTGGACACATCCGTACTGGATTATTTTGGCATCCATTCAAATGTAGATTTGGGGAAATGGGAACGAATCGTATCAACGATGAATCAATTTCAACAACGTGTTAAAATTGCAGTAGTCGGTAAATACTGTCATTTGCCAGATACTTACAAATCATTAAAAGAGGCCTTGGTTCACGCAGGGATTGCCGAAAATACAAAGGTAGATATTGATTGGTTAGAAAGCGATACGTTGGAAGGGAAAACACCGGAAGAAGTGGCAGAAACCTTGCATGCTTATCAAGGCATTTTGGTACCCGGAGGCTTTGGAAATCGTGGCATTGAAGGAAAAATTGCGGCGATTCGATTTGCAAGGGAAAATAAAATCCCCTTCTTTGGCATTTGTTTAGGAATGCAGATGGCTGTCGTTGAATGTATGCGTCATTTGTGTGGTGTTGAAAATGCTAAGTCCACAGAATTTACACATGATTGTACCCCTGTTATTACACGCATGAGCGTGTGGGAAAAAGATGGTGTTAAAACGATTCGCCCCGAATCAGGTGATATGGGAGGAACAATGCGACTGGGGGCTTATCCTTGCGTGTTAAAAGAAGGATCTTTAGCCGAAAAGTTATACGGCACGAAAGAAATCAGCGAACGTCACAGACACCGGTATGAAATGGATATGAAATACGAATCGGTGTTAGCAGAAAAAGGCGTTGTCATTTCCGGAAAATCCCCTGACGGATTATTACCCGAGATTATCGAAATTCCGGAACATCCTTTTTTCTTTGCAGGACAATTCCATCCCGAATTTAAGTCCAAACCTTTTGCGCCCCACCCAGTCTTTCAAGGATTTATACGGGCAGCGTTGGAAAAGAAAGCATAAAGGTTCATAGAGAATCCATAAAAAAACAACGAACTTTTAAGTCCGTTGTTTTTTTTATTTATTGTTCAGAGGTTTTCTGCCCTGATGTTACCTCCGTTGTCGGTGGTATCAAAGTAGGACGCAAAATACGCACATTTTGACGTGCACGTTCCGCTGCCAAAATTTGAGGCACTTTTCTTTCCATAGCAACATGTTGTACTTGTTCCCTGACTTGTTCAAAAGAAGGAGCTTTTGTTAAACGACGATCTTCAATTTGAACAACGTGCCACCCGTAAGCCGTGTGAATCGGACCAGATAATTGTCCTTTTTTCATGGAAAAGACAGCTTCTGCAAATTCAGGAATCATCATTTCACGTGTAAAGTAACCCAAATCCCCGCCTGGTGCATTTTTGTCAATGGATTTTTGATCTGCCAATAAAGCAAAATCAGCCCCGGCTTTCAGTTGAATCATAATATCTTGTGCCTGTTTTTCGGTCGTAACAAGAATATGACGGGCATGAATTTCTTCTTCAGGTTTGAAATTCTTTATTTCTTCATCATAAACAGCACGAATATCTTCTTCGGTTAAGGATTTTTCCAATTCTTTTGTCAAAAAGGCTTGAGAAATAATTTGATCTTTTGCCATTTGGATCATCTTTTGAACTTGAGGATCAGTGGGAATCCCATAGCGTTGAGCCCCATTTTTAACCACTTTATCGTTAACCATCATTTCCAAAATATTGGGATAAACCTGTTCAAATGGAACTTCTGCCAGTTGAGGAACCTCTGCAACAAAGGCTTTTACTTCATCCAAAGTTATTTCAGTATTCCCAACAACAGCTACAACATTTTTCTTTGCTTTACGTTGTGGAACAAAAACACAACTGGGACGACCGACAATGTCTTCATTATAAATTTCAAAACATCTGGCAAAGACATACGTCCAAATTAAAAAAGCCAAAACGGACAAAAGTACCAATAAAACGCCCCTTGACAAGGAAGTCTTTTTTTGTGGCTGATCCACCAAAACAGGCAAATGAACCGGCTTTACTTCAATGGATTTAGAAACAGGTACTGTTTTTTCTTTTTTGTTTATTAATTTTGTTTTTTTCATAATATCCCCCTTTTAAAATTACGATACCGATAACTATAAATTCTTTTTAAGAAAAATACAAGATATTTTTAATCTTTTTTTTCAGCCAAACGCACACGCCGGGACAATTCTTCCAGAAAACTGTATGCTAACGTCGGATGCAAAGCCATAATGCGATAGAGTTGTTGAGAATTGATTTTCAGGACAAACGTTTTTTCCTTGGCTTTGACTTCCCCTTCCAAAGTTGCTGGGCTGAATACCGTTGTTTCTCCGATAATTTGTCGGGGACCAAATTCCTGATTCTTTTTGTTGACACCCATTTCTAAAAGACCGGACAAAACGATATAAAGCGCATCATTTGATTGCCCCTTCGGCAATAAAACTTCCCCTGATTTTAACATTTTTTCTTCTGCAACGGAAATCAAATCTGACAAGGCTAATTCAGAGGCCTTTTCAAATAAAGAAATGTTTTTTAAAACCAATACTTTTTCATAGGTAATCATTTTTCCTCCTATTGTTTAAGTAATCTTCCAAAATTATGTTTTTAGGCATCTTGTGAATTTGACGAGACAAATATGCTGTTTGTTTTTTAGCATCCGGTTCAAGATGTCCCAATAATTCCAAACCTGCTTCCAATACAACCGGAGAGGGCCATAAAAAGGCCTTTTCCAAAACAATCTGGCTGTGCGAATCACCCACCTTTTGTAACCCATATAAAGCACTGGCCACAATCCATCTGTTCACCGGGAAAGGCGGATTAACAACCAATTGTTCCAGGAAGTGTTTTGCCTGTTCTACATCCATGGGTAAAATTCCTTCTTCCTTTATTTCCACAACAGGGCTCAACAAAATCGGGTAAACCGCTTTATAAACGGAACGGGGCAACAAATCTTGTAAAATACTGGCAGCACTGACAAATTTTTGAGAAGGCTTTTCTCGGAAAATATCTAATGTTTTTTTGATTAAAGAAGTTGGCCTTAACAAAAACAGTTGATCCAAAATCAATTCCCTTAAATCCTGTTGCATTTCATAAAAGGCATTCCGTAAAAAAGAAAATGAATCGCCAAGTGCGGGAAGAGGAACTTGAAGGCAGATTTCAAATTGTTTATTCAACAAATGCCACCATTGAACATCTTGAATAATCCCTTTTTTCAAAAGCTTTTTACGGCTTCTGGAAACCCAGGTAATTTTGGAATTCAAAACGGCAGACAAAACCTCTTTACGCATCTTTTGATCAAGTAAATACAAATTACGTAAAAGAATCTGTTTTCCTTCACCGCTTGGCAAAAGCCCCAAGAAAAGAACTAACAGTTTGCGCCGTGAAAAAGGAACATTCGGACTTTGTATCATTTTTTCCAAAGGAGGAAAGGCCTTTTTTTCATATAAAAACAACGCTTGTAAAGCTTCTTCCTGTAATTCGGGATTATCCAATGATTGGAAGATAAAACTGAGTGTTTGGGCATGTCCTATATGTCCTGCAACCAACAAGGCAGAACGAACAACCTCTATATGCGGGCTTTGTAATAAAGGCATAACCAAACGCACAAGACCTTCCTGAGGTACTGCGTCAATAATATTCAAAGCACATAAATTATCCGATTTGTGGCGACTAGATACCAATTTCTGTAAGCCGTCCATTGCCAACAAAGCCCATTCACCGCCGGATTTCAAAAAGCCCGTAATGGCGCCAGCTTTTAAATTTTTATCATCCAAGTAAGAGCCGTATTTATGATAAATTGCTTGCGAATCCGAATCGTTTTCAGAACAGATTAAAAAGGCCAAAGCGTGTGCCCGAACGAGTGAAGACGGATCCTTTTGGAAAACTTGCTGAACAGCCTTTACCACTTTTGTCTTATAACATTTTTTAGCATTTAACTTATCAAGCGCAAACAAACGCACATCCTCTAAAGGATGATGCAAAACCTTTAAAAGTTGGGCTATATAACCAGGGAAATGGGCAACTTCCATTATCCGCAAGAAATAAACAACGTCTTGAAAAGAATCACTGTTAATTCCTTGTTTCACCTTTTTAACCAATTTTTCGGAAACCAACATCAACGGCCCACCACACCATAGGCGCATTTTACACAGGCGAGAAAGCAGATGGCTGTATAAAATAACAGAAAGAACGATTAAGCCGATTAAAATAATACTTGAAAGAGCTAAAATTTGAGCCAAAAAGGCATGCGGTAAAGTAAGAATAAGAGCCCCCACCAAAACAAATCCCAGTGGTTCCATCAACATTTGGCGCAATTTCCTTAAACGAATTCCTATTCCCAACGTTAACGGCCGGGGTAATAAACTGAGATATGGTTTCCAATATAAAAAGCCACAAAGCCAGACAACAACAAAACCAGAATATAAAAGCCATGACACATTCAAAAAGGCCCCTTCTGCCAATAAAAAGAAACCACCGCATAAAGCACACAACCCCCATAAAGTCGTGTATAAGAATCGCGTATAGGCCAAAATTGACAAAATAACAAAACCAATTCCACCACAGTTCATCCACAGATATGATAAAATGGAAAAAACGTTTCCTTGTTGTTTCAAATGTTGATAAAGTAAATAATCAGACAAGCCTTTTGCCGTCATGTAGGTAAAGGCCATTGCCAAAATACAGTCAATCATTTTTTGTTCGGACGGATCCTGAACACCCCCTGTTTTACGAATAAATGTTTCCCCGGGTTGAGGTAAAAGCCAAACCAAAATTTTCATAATAATGGCCAGTCCCAGAAAACAAAAAACTGATCCCAATACTGTTTCTTCGGGCGATAAATTGTGTCCAGACAAAAATAATCCCCCCGAAAAGAAACCAATAAAAGTAAATGCCAAAAGTCCCAAATACTTTAAAGAATTAAATTGTAAAATGACAAAACGGCTGACAATTGTCCAAAAAGAAACCGAAACAATAACAGGCAATATGTATTTGTAAATAAACAAAATATTCACCGGCAAAGAAGATTTCGGAAAGAAGCTGACGCTTTCCAAAATAACAATCAGTATAAATGTTAAAAATGTTGTTAAAGGAACACCCCCATACCCGTTTCGGCGATCCAATTTAACCGTAACAGCCCCTGCCCAAACCAAGCAAAGGGCAACAAAAAGAAAATCAACACCGATAGCATAAAATGTATTTTTTTGTAAGAATAAACTGACTGTTCCAACTTCTAAAAAAGTAGTCGCTATCCCCAACAGAAAAGCCCCCAGGGAAAGAAGAAGTAAACGGCGCCAAATAGATAAATCCAATCGACTGGCCTTTTTAAGAGCTTGATGAAAATCAATCATTTTACATTCTCCAATAAAGCATTTACATAATCAGGTGCGGTAAAAGCGTTTAAGTCATCAATCCCTTCCCCAACACCTAACGCATAAACAGGTAATTGAAAATTATCTGCCAAAGCCACTAAGACACCCCCTTTGGCAGAACCGTCCAATTTGGTCATAATCAACCCCGTTAAAGGACAAACTTCTTGAAAAAGTTTTACCTGAGAAAGAATGTTTTGCCCGGAAGTTCCATCCAAAACCAAAATTGTTTCTTGAGGGGCATTTTCATAATGTTTTTGAATAATACGGCGGATTTTGGCAAGTTCTTGCATCAACCCCGATTTATTTTGAAGACGACCGGCCGTATCAATAAAAACAATATCCACCGGATCCTTTTTAATACTTTCCAAACTTTTATAAACAAGAGCAGCAGGATCTTCGTTTTCAGCCCCCGTAAAAATGGGAGATTTTGTTCGTTCCGCCCAACGCCCTAATTGTTCCGAAGCTCCGGCTCTGAAAGTGTCCGCAGCAATCATAGCCACAGAAAAACCCCGGTTTTTATATTGATGTGCCAACTTACCAATAGTGGTTGTTTTCCCTGCCCCGTTAACACCGGTCATCAAAATAATAAAGGGAATATCCGTTTTTCTTATTTCCAACGGTTTTGCAACAGGTGATAATTTCTGAACCAAAATTTGAGAAAGTTTTTCTTTCACCTGCTCCGGTTTTTCTTTTTTGACGGAATCAACTAATTCATGTGCTGTTTTTACCCCCACATCAGCCAAAATCAGGGATTCTTCCAATGAATCAACATCACTTACCGACACGCCCGTTAAACGTGCGGCTGTTTTTTTCATCCCTTGTTTTAACTTATCCAACCAACCCATTTTCCGTATATCCCTTTATTGTTAGTTCAATAATTTTGCCTTGTTTTGTTTTCTTATTCAATATAACAGGTAAATAATTTTCTGTCCAGCCTTTTTTATCTGATTCCACCAAAACAGAGACTTTTTTACCTAACATCTTGGAATAAAGTTTTTGTGTGAGTTTTTGCCCCAAATCACGTAAAATTTTAGCCCGATTTTTGCGCGTTTCCACCGGAACAATCGGTTTTAATTTAACAGCTGCTGTCCCCGGTCGTTCGGAATATGGAAATACATGTAAATGTGTAATATTTCCCTGTTGAACTAAATCAAGCGTATTTTGAAACTGTTCTGCCGTTTCACCGGGGAACCCCGTAATTAAATCAGCCCCGAAAGTGGCATCAGGACGCACTTTTTTAAGAGATTTTAGTAAAGATAAGACCTCTGCCCGTTTATGACGGCGCCCCATGCGATGTAAAACCGTATCATCCCCGGATTGAATAGAAAAATGGAAATAAGG
>JAFYBU010000043.1 GCA_017540065.1 Alphaproteobacteria bacterium | reverse complement strand
AACCAAAAATTTTAAAGCAAATTACTTTGTTATCAGTGGTAATTTTTTTCGGAATGTTGATGTGTATTCCGCCATTTATTTGTGAGACAATTAAAAGCCCGTTAACAATGGCGCACATGACACCCCAAATTATTGGAATTATGATTTATATGGGGCTTTGTAATTCGGTTCTGGCCTATCTGTTTTGGAATTTAGCCATCAACAAAAAAGGAGCTGTGCGCGTGGGCATGTTGTATTATTTAATGCCGATTTTTACTACAATTGAAGCATATCTAATTTTAGGAGAACATTTGGTAATGGCACAAATGTATGGTGGAATTTTGATATTGTGCGGCATTTTATTAACCAATTGGCGTGCAAAACATAATTTAAGGATTGAAAGGCCATAAAATATCCCCGCTTACGCAGGGATATAAAAAAGTGTAAAAAGGTGCCAAAGCACCTTTTTCTTATCCGTTAGAACGACCAGAACATCTAGCTCGTTTAAGCTTCGTCGATTTAGTCAGCCTTTCTTCAAGAGAATTACCTTCCTTTGCCGTGAAACCAATTTCCTTTTCAACAGCTCTAACCCTTTTTTCAAGATCGCTAAGCACTTCTGTCATACCGGGTTCTTTCATCGAACCAAAATTGCGTTTTGTCTCACCGTTTTTCCACAATGTATATTCACCAGGAACTCCATTATCATCGCACAAAATATCATACCCGTCTAATTTCCCGTCTTTATGGGTGCGCATACGAATTCTTATTCCCTTAGGGTTATACCAAATCTCAACGCCATTTTTTTTATCATCAACAAACATCGTAATGAACGAGATTTTACTGTTTGCAAAATACCCTACTTCCGGACCATTCCTTTTGTTATCTTTATATGATGTTTCCCTGAATAAATATCTGTAAACATCACGTCCGTGAAAAGCCCCGATTTTTTCTTCACCTTTTTCAGGAACATTAGGGTTAAAAGCATGATTTAAGACAAAAGAAAAATGTTTATGCGTCCCTTGCTTTCTTCCTCGATCATCTTCAAAAAATATGTCAGAAACGGCATCTTTTACAGCTATTTTGGCATCACGAGGCATTGACATTCTTTTATTAACGGAACCTATACTTCCTTTGCTGCCATCATCCACACACCATATATCTACTTTTTTTATTTTTTGTTTTAATATTATCGATTTTTCTTTCATCATTTTCTATCCTTTCAACTATAAAATCCTTCTACAAGAGTAATCTTAAAGATTTTTTTTTCTTTGTCAAGAGATTTTGCAACATGCTATCTTATTAAAATTTCAAGGAATATGATTATTTACCAAAAACAGTCCTCAGATGCTTTTTTAAGCTGGCAATATATTCTTTAACTTGAGGATCTTTCACAACATTATGACAAGAAAAGCACGGAAGTGCAGATAAACCGATAAATTGTTGAGCTTTATGTAAATGTACCAATGCAAAATCCGGGCCGGGAACACCTTGCCAAAAATCGTGTCCAAAGGCTTCAGCCGGTGAGTTCCATGTGGACGAAAACATATACTTTTTCCCCTGCAAAAGTCCCCCATGACCATAAGGTTTTCCATCAGTTTTGTAAAAACTGCCATAACTGTACACGTCTTGCATATATTGTTGCAAAAGAGCCGGAACAGAAAACCAGTAAATCGGAAATTGATAGATAATCACATCAGCCCATTTGAATTTTTTGCATTCTAATTCGGGATTATAACCTCTCGCCACGATTGTTGTCTTAACCGTATTGGATTTTTTACGACCAAAAAACTTTTTCATTTCGTCCACTAAAGTACGGTTCAACTTGCCAGATGCAAACGGTGTTTTTTGATGCCCGTTGATAATCAAAATATTCATTTTTACCTCCCCCTTATAAAAATGGTATTTTTCGGCAAAAAATCAACCCTGAACGAAAGGTGCCATAAAGGCTTTAACTTCCTGTCCGATTTTATCCAATTCGGCATCATCTTGCCAATGTTTAGTTGCTCGTGTAATAAAGGCTGCAATTTGATGCATTTCGGCTTCCTTCATTCCTAAGGTGGTGACAGCAGGAGTTCCCAAACGAATCCCTGACGGAATCCACGGTTTCAAATCCCCCGGCACTGCGTTTTTATTGGCCACAATATGCGCACGTTCCAACTGTTCCGCCAATTGGCTGGCATCCGGCACACAAACTTCCGGACTGCTGTGACGTACATCCATCAAAATCAGATGATTTTGCGTTCCATTTCCGATCAATTTGAAACCAGAAGCCTTTAAATCTTCCGCCAAGGCAACCGCATTTGCAACAATTTGACGGGCATAGGTTTTGAAAGAAGGATCCAAAGCTTCCTTTAATGCCACAGCCAAAGCTGCAATAGTGTTCATGTGCGGCCCACCCTGAAGTCCAGGGAATACAGCTTTGTCAATTTGTTGACCCAGCGCCTTTTTACAAATAATCAATCCGGCACGGGGACCACGTAATGTTTTATGCGTTGTTGTGGTCACAATGTCCGCATGCGGGAACGGAGACGGATGAACACCCGCCACACAAAGACCGGCAATATGTGAAATATCTGCCAACAATAAAGCACCGACAGACTTAGCAATCTTACCGAATCGTTCAAAATCAATCGTAAGCGGGTAAGCCGTCGCCCCGCAAATAATAACTTTGGGGTGTTCTTTTTTAGCCATTTCTTCAATAGCATTGTAATCAAGCAAACCTTCGTTAGTCAACCCGTATTGAACGGCGTGGTAAATTTTACCAGTGATATTAACTTTATGTCCGTGTGTCAAATGTCCACCATTATCCAGCGCCAATCCCATAAAAGTATCGCCCGGATTCAAGAAAGCGGATAGCACCGCCAAATTAGCCGGGGCACCGGATAAAGCCTGAACATTGGCATGATAATCACCCGGATTGTTATTATCGCAGAACAATTTCAAAGCCCGTTCAATGACCAACTTTTCCAGTTGATTGGTGTTTGCCTGTCCTTGATAATAACGCCCGTTACCTTCAAATTTTTCACCGTTTTTCCACAGATGCGGATATCCTTCCGCATATTTGTTTGTAAAACAGCTGGAAAGAGCTGCGGCCACTGCCGTTGAAACAATGTTTTCGGAAGGAATTAAGGGTAAGTTTTCGGATTGACGTAAATTTTCGGCTGCCATCAAGGCTGCCACTTCTGAATCTTCTTCAGCAACTAAATCTAAAATATTGGATAATTCTGCGTACATAAAGCACCTCCTGTAAGTAAAAATTTAATATGTCTTTATGCTAGCTTTTTTTGGCAAAAAGGTCAAGTCTTTTATAAAAGAAAAAAGCCCCTTTTTTACGGGGCTTTTTCTATCAGATTTAATCTATTTGAAGACCTTCTCTTAAACGCATAAGTACTGCTTTGCTTTCTTCATCACCGATCCCCAGTGTTTTGAGAGCTGCGTCACGTTCGGCTTCTTCTTTTTTAAATTCTCTTTGAGCCTTTTCTTCAGCTTTTTGAGCTTCTTTCGGATCCACTGCAGATAAAGCATCGATATCCGTCGGATAAACGTCAATTGTCATTGTATTCAAAAAAGAATGAGCTTCATTTGCATAACTTCTTAAAGCTTGATTTTTCAAGGTTAAATCTACAGCATCCTTTCGTGAATCATTCAAATCTGCTGATAAAGTACGATTTTCTTGTCTTACTTGTTCCAATTTAGCTGCATTACTGCGACAAGATCTGACAGCCAAAGCTGAAAAAGCCGTAAGGGCAACGATGATACCATTGCGTACCCAAATGGGTAATTTTTGAGAATTTTCTTCTTGTGGTTTTTTACTTGTCCACACTGCGTTTGAGTTAGCCCATAATTTTGCTGTTGACATATTTTCCTCCTCTGTAAGTTAAAGCAAACAGTATTATACACCAAAAATTGTTTTTTGTCAACAAGTTTTATTTTTCAATATTCTGTCTGGACATTCTATACCCAATAAGACAAGTCCTTCTTTCAAAGTTTCTTTTGTCAAATAGGCAATTTTCAAGCGCGACAATTTTAAGTTTTCGTCTTTTTCATTGTTGATTGACAGTTCTGCATAAAGCGTACTGAAACGTTGTGCCAACGTGTAAACATAGTCAGCAATCACGGAAGGTTCACGGTGTTGATAAGCTTCAACCAAGCTTTCGGGAAAACGGCGAAGCGCCAAGACCAATTCCCTTTCCAAGGGATGAGAAATCTTAATTTTACTTTTTTTAATATCCGCCAAAGAAATAGCGGATTTATCTAAAATAGAATTAACCCGTGCCACCGCATATTGTAAATAAGTACCCGTTTT
>JAFYBU010000042.1 GCA_017540065.1 Alphaproteobacteria bacterium | reverse complement strand
TGGAACGGGAATACCTGTACCGATTAGCTGTTCCGGAACAACAGATTGTTCAAAATGACAAAGGAAATTTCCCCCTTGAAATTCGGGGGAAATTTTGCTAAGATGAAAATACGAACGATAAAAAAAGAAAGGATATAAAAATGCTCGTTTCTCTCAGACAATTATTGGATGATGCCGCCGAACACTCTTACGGTATTCCGGCATTTAACGTGAATAATATGGAACAGGTGTTGGCTATTTTGGCCGCCGCGAATAAGGTAAATGCCCCCGTGATGATTCAAGCCAGTAAAGGGGCTCGTGCCTATGCCAACGATGCCGTATTAAAACATTTGATGATGGCCGGTTGTGAAATGTATCCTAATTTGCCGATTTGCGTCCACCAAGATCACGGGTCAACCCCGGAAGTATGTTTTTCCGCTATGGCGGCCGGCTTTACTTCAGTGATGATGGACGGGTCTTTGGACAAAGAAGGCAAACCCGCCACATACGAATACAACGCCAACACAACCAAAGAAGTTGTTGATACGGCTCACCCCGCCGGTGTTTCCGTAGAAGGTGAATTGGGCTGTATCGGATCTTTGGAAACCGGTAAAGGTGAAAAAGAGGACGGACACGGATTTGATGGTGCCGTGGATAAATCCAAGCTTTTGACCGATCCGGATCAAGCTGTGGATTTCGTACGTCAAACCAAAGTGGATGCTTTGGCTGTGGCAATCGGGACTTCCCATGGGGCTTATAAATTCACCCGTAAACCGGATGGTGCTATTTTGTCCATTGACACCGTGAAGAAGATTCATGAAAAATTGCCCTATACACATTTGGTGATGCACGGATCTTCCAGTGTTCCGCAAGATTTGCAAGACATTATCAATGCTCATGGCGGACAAATGCCACAAACTTACGGTGTACCTGTGGAAGAAATCCAAGAAGCCATTAAACATGGTGTGCGCAAAGTGAATGTGGATACCGATTTGCGTATGGCAATGACCGGTGCTATTCGGACAGTGTTTACTGATAAGCCCGGGGAATTCGATCCGCGTAAGTATTTGAAACCCGCTATGGATGCTATGCAAAAAGTGTGTGAAGCCCGCTATGAACAATTCGGTGCAGCCGGTCAGGCATCACACATTAAACCCATTTCTTTGACTGACATGGCCAAACGGTATGCCAGTGGGGAATTGGATCCGAAGATCAACGCTTAAAAGGATGGGTAAAACAAAAAATGGGGATTTTCGGGACTTGGTTTTCCGAAGTCCCCTTTTTCAAAAAAAGGGAGGTTAAAATGTCATTGATTGCACCCAGTTTACTTTCTGCCGATTTTTCAAAATTAGGGACAGAAATTCAAGCCATAGATAAGGCTGGGGCGGATTTGGTTCATTGGGACGTGATGGACGGAATCTTTGTACCGAACCTGACTTTCGGACCGTGTGTGATTGCGGCTAACAGAAAGCAAACAAAACTGCCTTTTGATGTTCACTTGATGGTGGAAAAACCGGATAAATTGATTGATAAAACAGCCGAAGCCGGTGCCGATATGATCACGGTTCACATGGAAGCAGCTTCCCGTGTGGCTGATTGTGTATCACATATTCATGCTCTTAAGAAAAAAGCGGGGATTTCGTTAAAACCGCATACATCTGTCAGTGAAATTATTCCCTTTATTCCGGAAATTGATTTAGTATTGGTTATGTCAGTGGAACCCGGTAAGGGCGGACAGCTTTTTCAAGCACAAGCCTTGGAAAAAATTGTGGCCTTAAAAGAATTAATCGGACGCAAAAAAGTCCAAATTTCCGTGGATGGCGGAATTAACCCAGAAACGGCAGAAGCGTGTCGATTTGCCGGGGCAGATATTTTGGTGGCAGGATCAGCTGTTTTCAAAAACAAAAATTACGCCAAAGCCATTGACTCTTTGAAAGGTAAAAAATGACCAAAATCCTGATTGTGGAAGATGAACAAGGATTGGTAACTTTGCTTTCCTATAACTTGGAAAAACAAGGTTATACGGTGGCAGTTTGTATGGATGGTCAAAAAGTCATTAACACCGTTACTTCAGAAAAGCCCGACTTGATTTTGATGGATTGGATGTTGCCTAATGTGTCGGGTGTGGAATTGTGCCAAACGATTCGCCAAAATTATGAAACCAAAGAAATCCCTATTATCATGTTGACGGCCAGAGGGGATGAAGCTGACAAAGTAAAAGGTCTTTCACAAGGTGCGGATGATTATATGACAAAACCTTTTTCTGTGCCGGAATTGATGGCGCGTATCGGGGCACTGCTCAGACGAACAAAAACAAAACCTGTTCAGGAAAGTTTATCATGTGCGGGAATAGAAATGAATTTTTCAACTCATCAGGTGACACGGGATGGTACTCCCGTGCATATGGGGCCGACGGAATTTCGTCTGTTGCAGGAATTAATGCAAAAGCCGGGACACGTAATC